>QNDS01000176.1 GCA_003644925.1 Candidatus Fermentibacterota bacterium | reverse complement strand
CCTTCGCACCGCCGTCGCCACTGCTCGTGGGCAGAGCATGCCGCTGGACAACATCGAGCGGGCCATCAAAAGAGGTACATGCGCTCTTGAGGGAATCACGTACGAGGAGATGACGTACGAAGCCTACGGTCCGGGCGGAGTGGCAATAATTATCGAAGTACTGACGGATAACAAGAACAGGACAGCGGCTGAAATAAGACACATCCTGGGAAAACACGGCGGTCATCTCGGTTCAAGAAACAGTGTTGCATATATGTTCAGCAGAATTGGAAAGATTGTCATTGATGGAACCACTTACACAGAGGATCAGGTTCTTGAGGCCGGGCTGGAAGCAGGCCTTGAAGATGTGCAGACGATTGACGAAGTGATCATCGCTTCAACATCTCCCTCCGATGTCTTTGATGTGAAGAACGCTCTGGTGGAAATGAATGTGATTCCCGAAAGTGCAGAGGTTACCAAGGAACCGGAAAACTACATCGGGTTAAGTGAGAAGGAAGCTCATAAGGCTCTCGAACTTCTTGAAATACTTGAAGATAATGAAGATGTTCAGGCAATTCATACCAATTTCGAAATGCAGGATGAATAATTGTCTGAGACTGTTTCCACCATCTATCTTGGTGTAGACCCCGGACTGGGTACTACAGGATATGGAGTATTGCGATTTACAGCTGGTTCAATCGAGCTTCTTGATGGAGGTACGATAAGATCGAAAGCAAGCGACCCTCTTCCGACAAGGCTCGATGAACTCTATTGCGGAATTATTGAGGTTCTTGATAAGTACAGACCTGTTGCCATGGGGCTGGAGAAGATCTATGCTCATTACAAGCATCCGGCTACAGCAATTAAAATGGCGCATGCCCGGGGTATTTTCTGTCTTGCAGCTGCCAGGCGGCAGGTATCTCTTATTTCCCTGCCCGCAACCAGGATAAAAAAACTTGTTACGGGTAATGGAAGGGCAGGCAAGGAACAGGTAGCAGGAATGGTCAGACATCTGCTGGGTTTGACCGCCGAGATCAAGCCGGATGATGTTACAGATGCTCTTGCAATTGCAATAGCCGCTTACGAAAGTGAAAAGAATGATAGAAAGTATAAGAGGCTCGGTAGAAAAGACAGCTGATTCCACCGTTTATGTTAGGATCGGTCCGGTTGTTGTACGTATACTGGTTCCAGGCTATTTTTTCAGGAATGTATCTGCTGGCCTGGAGGTTGATATTCCGGTCTATCTGCATCTGCAGATGGAGGGGAACCGGATAGTTCCTTTGATAGTCGGGTTCCCGGAAGTTCGAGACAGAGAATTTTTCGAGAAGTTCATTTCGGTTTCAGGAGTGGGAGTTAAGGCTGCGATTAAAGCTCTTGAAAAACCGCCTCACAGAATTGCCTCGGCAATAGCTTCCGAGGATTACGATTACCTCACGACCCTGCCCGGTATCGGTAAGAAAAGGGCCAGACAGATCGTAGCGGGGCTGCAGGAACAAATGAAGAAAATGTACGGAGCGGTTCCTTATGGAAAAGCTGTTTCGGCAACTGGCGACGAGGCGGAAGCCGTTCTGAAACAACTTGGAGTACCTGCCGCTTCAGCTGTTGAACTAATTGAAAAAGCATGTGGTGAACTGGGGGAAGAAGCCCGGACATCTGATATAGTCAAGCGGGCTATGAAACTTCGGAGCAGACAGTGAGCAGAGAATCAATAGTTTCCGGCGAATCCCATAGGATAGATGACATCGCTGATGAAAATACTCTTGCCTCTCTCCGCCCTTCAAACCTCAGCGAATACGTTGGTCAGGAAGCGGTAATCCAGAAACTGTCAATCGCGATCAAGGCCGCCCTTGGCAGAGGAGAACCGCTGGATCACATTCTCTTTCATGGACCTCCCGGTCTGGGTAAAACCACACTGGCCCATATCGTATCTCACGAAATGAATGCCGGGCTGGTCTGCACCTCCGGACCCGTGCTTGAGCGCGCAGCAGACTTGGTCGGGATACTGACCAACCTTCAGCGGGGGGATATCCTCTTCATCGATGAGATCCACAGGCTTCCAAGGGTGGTAGAGGAGTATCTTTACCCCGCAATGGAGGATTTCAATATTGATATTGTGGTGGATCCAGGACCGTTTGCCAGGACGGTAAGGCTTGATCTGGCCGAGTTCACGATCATTGGTGCTACAACCCGCGCGGGTCTGATAACAAACCCTCTCCGCAACAGGTTCGGCTTATCCCTGCACATGCAGTTCTATAACGCTCGGGAGCTGGCAATAATAATCAGAAGATCTTCAGGTATACTGAAACTTGAGATAACTGACGGTGGAGCGGAAACCATAGCTCTCCGGTCACGTGGCACACCCAGGATCTGCAACAGGCTTCTCAAGAGGGCAAGGGATTTTGCCCAGGTTGAAAGCAGGGGTGCTATCACAGAGGATGTTGCTGTCGAGGCCATGGATATTCATGGTGTAGACGAAGCAGGGCTGGACAGCCTGGATATCAAGTACCTCAGCGTCATAATCAAGCAGTATGCTGGTGGCCCTGTAGGAGTGGCAGCCCTCGCTGCGACCCTTAACGAAGAGAAGGATACACTGATCGATGTTGTGGAACCGTATCTGCTGATATCAGGATTTCTAAACCGTACAAGCAGAGGTAGAATGACAACTTCCAAAGCGTACCGCCATCTGGGCTTGAAACACAGCAGTCAGGAAGAACTTCCTTTGTGATAACAACCAACAGGCTTCTCCTTCATGCATGCTGCGGTCCGTGTATGACCGTCGTTTTCGAGCAGCTTCAGAAGGAAGGTTTCGAAGTAACAGCCTTCTTCTACAACCCCAATATACACCCCTGGAAGGAGAGGGAGAGAAGGCTGGCAGCGCTCACAGGGTACGCTGATTCAAAGAATATCCCTCTTGAGATCGATGAGGAATATCCGCTGGAAGAGAATATCAGGATGCTGCTGGACGCCCGGAACAGATGTTACACCTGCTTTGCAGACAGGCTCTCGGCAACGGCTGATAGAGCAGCAGAACTTGGAATTGAGAATTTCTCCACCACACTCTCTGTAAGCCCCTACCAGAATCAGTCATTCATAATGGAAGCCGGGAATGCGGCTTTCAGAAGAAGCGGGATTCGATTCGTTTACAGAGATTTCAGGGAGTTCTACAAGGAATCCATGCGGATTTCCCGGGAAGCGGAAATGTACAGGCAGCCTTACTGCGGCTGCGTTTTCAGCGAACGGGACAGATATCTCAAATTAAAATCACCCGGACAGGTATGAGCCAATACTGAGAATCCTGAAAGTACTGTATTCGAACTGAGCATTTTCCGTTGGTAGATCATGGTATCACTGCTGCTGTTGCAGTTCGATTCCATATCAAAAAGATAGACAATGAGATATACCCTGTAAAACGCTTTAACAGAGCCATATGCTTGCGTTATTGTTTACTTTGCTTATAACTTGGGCATCGATATGGGCTATTTTGAAACTCTTCTATTCTCGAAGCTGGAAGGTGCAGGTATGGTAATAATAATCATGGGCTCCAAAAGTGACATGAAATGGTCTGCGAGAATTGCTGATGTTCTGGACCGGCTCGGAATTGAGAATGTAATGAGGATAGCCTCTGCACATAAGGTTCCATTGAAATGCTACGAATTGATTAAGAAGTATGAAGCTGATGGCGTGGTGTTCATTACAGTCGCTGGAAGAAGCAATGCTTTGAGCGGATTTACAGATGCTCAGACATACTGCCCTGTTATAGCCTGTCCTCCCTACAGTGATAAATTCGGAGGAAATGATATTTATTCCAGCCTGAGAATGCCGTCTGGTGTGGCACCTCTTGTGGTTATTGAGCCGGAAAATGCGGGGTTTGCAGCCGCTAAGATAATTGGCTTGAGTAATCGAAGCGTTCGGGACAAAGTCATGAAATATCAGGAGGAATTAAGAGCAAAACTGGAGAAAGACGATCAGGAGATATAAACATGGGTAGTGTAAAGGACCTGGAAGTACTTAAGGCGGCAGATTTTGAAAACCCCGGAAGAGCCCGTTTCATCTATTCAGATAGATATTCCGTATTTGACTGGGGTGAAATGCCTGACAACATCCCTGACAAAGGGGCAGCAATCACTCTTCTTGGCGCATACTTCTTTGAAAAACTTGAGAAGATGAACATTCCTACACATTATGTGGGGCTTGTAGAGGATGGGGAAGTCAGAAAGCTATCCGATATTCAAAGTGTTACAAATGCAATGGAGATCGATCTCCTGCCTGTTATACATCCAGGGCTTACAGGAGATCAGTACGACTATTCAGCGTATGACGATCTTAAGGGACAGCACTTGATACCGCTTGAAATCATCTACAGAAATAACCTGCCTCCAGGGAGCAGTGTTTTCAGGCGCTTGAAAGAAGGTAAGATAACTCCACAGGATCTGGGACTTGACAGTTCACCCACTCCCAATCAGAAGCTGGAAATACCGATCATAGATGTGTCCACAAAGCTTGAGATCACCGATAGATACATATCATGGCAGGAGGCGGGGAAGATCTCGTCCATGAGTGATCAGGAGATATCGGAATTGAAGGATCTTACGAGAGTACTGAACAACTTCATTTCAGATGAATACTCTAAGATCGGCCTGGTCAATGAGGATGGAAAAATAGAGGTTGGCTTCGACAGCAAGCGGCATCTGATGCTGGTAGACGTACTGGGTACACTGGATGAGTGCCGGTTCACACTGAACGGAATGCCTGTAAGTAAGGAAATAGCACGGGTATACTATAGAAATACTCCATGGTATCAGGCAGTTGAAGAGGCGAAGAAAACAGACAGACAGAATTGGAAGAAAATCTGCAGGCTGCAGCCTGAACCACTGCCTCCGGGATTGAAGAAACTGATTTCGCAAGTGTACTGTGCCTGTACAAATGAGATTACTGAGCATGAGTGGTTCGAAGATATCCCCCCGCTGAAAGAAATACTTGAAGAAATCAGTGAATATCTGCGTGTAGAGAGTTCCTAGCGACTTGTATCTGTATCAGGATAGCAAGGAGTAGAATACATGAGTGTATATATCACTGTTATTATCGCGTATTTTGCTTTTGTCATTCTGGTATCCCTTTTTACCAGGCGATATGCCAGTCGCTCCGCCTCTGATTTTCTTATTGCCGGTCGGAATCTTGGAGTGATTGTTTGTGCTGTTGTCGTTGCCGCAGAGTGGCTCGGCGGCATGAGCACAATCGGCGTGAGTGAGAAAGCTTTTACCACAGGTACTCTGCAGCCGATTCTATACAATATTGCGACAGCGATCGGTATGGTTATCATCGGTTTCACTGTTGCTTCCCGTTATAGAAAGGAGAATGTACATACGGTCAGCGAGATGCTTGAAAATCTCTTTGGTCCGAAAGTGCGAACGATCTCCGCCATCTCATTTCTTTTAGCTTATCTAACACTGGCATATGTACAGCTGCAGACCTGCTCCAGCGTGATTGCTCCTCTGTTCGGCATCAGCTGGTTATCATCGATACTAATCTCATCCGTTATCATTACGTTGTATACGTATCTAGGTGGTATGCACGCTCTTGCGGTGACCGGCATAATTCACGTTGTAACCATGTTCGCCGGGATAGGTATTGCATTGATAATCGGTCTTGAGAAGGTTGGAGGATTTGCAGCATTGCAGAGCAATCTGGTTGCATCAGGTTCTCCTGCCAATCTCTACAATCCCTTCAGCGCGAATGTAAGTTATGCTTTCAGCCTGCTGCTCGGAGGTATACTGGGGGGAATGGCTGGACAGGCAAGCATTCAACCGATATTTGCCGCGCGAAATCCGCTTACAGCCAAGCGTGCAGCTATCGCATCCAGCTTCATTATCGCTCCTTTTGGAATCATGGTCGGGATACTCGGACTGATAGCAAGAACAGGTCTCTTTTTCGACACTGCTTCATGCGATCCCAAAATGGTATTACCAACGTTGCTTACATCGTCCTTGTTTATTTCCCCTGTTCTTGGGGGCCTTGCGCTTGCAGGTATTCTTGCCGCGATTCTTTCCACTGTCGGCCCTGTTAATTTTGCTGTTGTAACAATTGCCACGAAAGACATTTATCACGGACTGATCAATAAAACCGCAGATGACAAGAGAATACTTGTCACTGCCCGTAAGCTGGTACTCCTTGTCAATCTTATCACTATACCTCTGGCAGTTTTACTCAGAGGAGCCATCCTTGATGCAGCCTACGTATCTTACGCCATCAGAGCCATAGGAGCGATAGTCATAGTTCTGGGTATTTACGCCCGGGGCTGGATTACACCGCTTGGTGCTAAACTCGCCTTTGTCGGCGGTACTCTAACCGTGTTCATCTGCATCATCGCCGGCAAACTGGGTATCTTCAGCATCGACAAAACATATGGAGCCGTCGGGTCTGCTATCATCTTCATAGTTATTGGTCATCTGTGGACCAGATTCAGGGAGAAAAATGTCACTAAGTAACATCTTTTCCGGATTGAAAGTTATCGAGCTTGCAAATGTTCTCGCCGGCCCCAGTGTCGGCGCCTT
>QNDS01000175.1 GCA_003644925.1 Candidatus Fermentibacterota bacterium | reverse complement strand
TTCATGATGACCTGTAACAACTATCTGTTCTCCTCCGAGAGCTCTCGTCGGTCTGAAGACTACATTGTTCAAAGGTCTGTACTGCCTTATCATGTCGAAGCTCGCAGCCGTAATATCACTGATGCTGTGACCGAGATTGATCGCTGATGTTAGTAGTTTCAGGAACACTTCGGGCATGATCACAGCGGAGCCGGCGTTTATGACCACTCCGTGGGTTATGTGCGTGATCCTCTCGCCCAGCAAGTCAAAGTCTTTTTCAGCTGCTTTTGCGAGTTTTTCCCAGCTTACATCCGGGTAGGGATGGATGATATCCCCCCCCAGAGCAGGATGTACGGTTACCGGAATACCTGCCTCGCATGCCGAGGCAAGCGGGCTTATCCCGGTATTGCCTTTCCTGCGGATGATCTCATTACCGAGGGATTCACCAAGTCCAAGATTTTCATTGTATGCTGTGCTGAGCGCTTTGCTGTAAACATCTCCCGTTTCCTGCCACATGCCGAAACTACCGTCTGCAATTCCCGATTCAACGTCCTCCGATGTTTCTCCGAAAAGAGCCATTTCAATATCATGTATCGTGCCCGCCCCGTTAGTTGCCAGGCAGTTGATCGTACCATTCTTAATCCATTTAACAAGAAGGGGTCCGAGTCCGCATTTTATGACATGCCCCCCGTACATGAATATCCTTGAAGTGCCTGCGCATTTTGCCCTGATGATCGCACGGGCAAGTTTCTTCATATCCTTAACTGCTAGCAGGTTCGGCAATGACCGCAGAAATTCAGCAGTATCCCTGCTTCGGGGATTCCTCAGCAGGAGGTCAGAATCGACTTTACTGGTTCGCTCGGCCAGGGATTTCAGTTTCAGCTTCTCTCTGTCGAAATCAGTACTCAATTGTACCTCACCTCCATAAGTGTCAGCCCTTTGCCCGGAAGCGATACACCGGCTTTGCCGCGGTCTTTCGTTTTCAGAAGCCCGGTTATGAGCTCAGGCCGGGCCGCTCCTGAACCGATCCTGACCAGTGTTCCCGCCCAGATCCTGACCATACCTCTTAGAAACCTGTTGGCTCGGATAAGGAATGTCCACCCTGACTCATCCTCAATAACATCCGCGTTTATAACGTTAACTATCCAATCGGAATTGTCGCTTCCCTCTTTAGCCATCGCCATCCAGTCGTTTTTGCCTATTGATAGTTGCGCGGCTTTCTGGATATCAGAGGTATCAAGCTCCCTCGAGGGAATCAGTGCATGGGAGTAGCGAGCCCTCAGAGGATGTCTGTTCTTTTCAATGCGATACCGGTATAGCCTTGAGACCGCCTGGAATCTTGCATGGAAATCACTGCCAACCTCCTCAACTCCGGTCACTGCGATATCGCCGGGTAGCATGGCAGGCAAACCTGTGCTAATCCTCCCAAGCATATCCATCTCCACATCTGCATGGGCTACCTGTCCGCAAGCATGCACTCCCGCATCGGTTCTGCCCGATCCTGTTACGGCTATCCCGGCAGAGCAGAGTTTTTCGAGTACAGCCTCAATATCCCCCTGAACGGTTCTTGCCGCAGGCTGACGCTGCCATCCGGAAAAATCGGTTCCATCGTATTCGATCAGCATTCTAATTCTGATTAAACTCATGATCTACAATACCTTCATGATACCGGCAAGAAGAATCAGCCATGCCAGACAGGCAGCTGCCGCCCAAAGCCCGTTCTGTCTGCTCATGCTGCTTTTCTGCATCAGATCTATCCCGGCAACCGAAGAGAGGGAATCGGCAATGGAATCACCGTAACTCCTGCCGCTTTTTCTATTGTCGATGAATACTGTTTTAATCCTCTCTGAAAACGGACCTGCGAGGGATATTGCCATGGCGAGGCTCTCCGGTAATCCTGCAAGGTTCACTTTTCTCGAGAGCGAGAACAGGAGTTCTGAAGCTCTAGAGGCGCCCAGAGCGCCGGACATGGATGCTCCTGCGGCAATGGCTGCTATCCACCTCAGTGATCGTTCCGTCAGAACAGTGTTTCCGGTAGTTGCTCCCCAGAGCAGAATAAAGACTGGAGCAGTGACGAGAAGAAGAATCCTCAGTGTTCCGCTTCTAGCTTTACTGCAGAGGCCGATCAAGGGAAATACCAGGTAGATGGGAAGTATCATTATATCGACTATGAATGCTGAAGCCGGCCCTGCTATGAGCCCTGAAAATAGAAGGATTGAATAGGCAGTATCAGTCATTCATATCCTTTTCAAGACGTTTCATCACCAGCCTGAACTCCAGGGGCGGAGCTTCGTTGAACTCCATCTCAACTCCTGAGATCGGATGAATAAAGCCGAGCGTCTCCGCGTGAAGCATATGGTGTGTGGCAATACGGAGCACATCGCTTTGCAGTTCCCTGTTGCGGACTGTTGAGGGGATCTCCTTTGGATTGCACCCGCCGTACTTGAGATCAGCAATTATGGGACAGTTCTTTCGCACGGAGAGGTGAACCCTTATCTGATGGGTCCTGCCCGTCTCGAGCCGGCACTCGATCATGCTTGTATGCCTGAATCTGCGCAGAACCTGATAATTGGTGACCGCACGTTTCCCCGTAGAGAGCACTGTCATGTTCTGCCGGTTGTTGAGATCACGCCCGATGGGAGCATCAATCCTGTCCGCATCCGGCACCGGTATATGCCATACAAGAGCGATATAGCGACGTTTAACGGTTCTTGCGGAAAGCTGGGATGATAGACCGCGGTGTGTAATATTATCCTTTGCAACCATCATCAGACCGGTGGTATCCTTATCAAGCCTGTGTACGATTCCCGGACGAAGCTCACCTGATATACCGGAAAGGTTATCACAATGGGCGAGCAGTGCATTAACAAGAGTTCCCTTTTTGCAGGTTCCGGAGGGATGAATCACAAGACCTGCCTGCTTATTCAGCACGATAAGATGTTCGTCTTCGAAAACAATATCCAGTTCGATATTCTCCGGAGACATGTCGACAGGAACCGCATCGGGAATTTCCAGCTCTATCTTCTGGTTCACTTGAACACTGTACGAAGGTTTTGTAACCGGTACTCCGTCAATAGATACGTGACTATTCGAGATAAGTGTGCTTATGTAACTGCGGCTCTCTTCTATATCATCCTGCATAACGAGATATGTATCGAGACGAAGCCCTTTCTCCCCATCTTCAACCGTACTTGCATAGAATTCCAAAACTAACTGCCCAACCGTTTCAAAAGATGGTAACCGAAACGTGTTCTGATGATCCCGGATATTTCTCCCGGCTGCAGGGTGGTGATGGTGCTGTCCAGTTCCTCCGACACCCCTCCGCTGGTAAAATCAGGCAGTCGCCCGCTGTCCGGCGCTGAGGTGCAGTGGGAATAATTGAAGGCTATTTCTTCAAATGTGGCCCGCCCGGAAAGGATGTCATTCTGAATTCCCCGGATAACTCGAAGGGCATTCCCTTCGCTGTATGATACGCTGTCTTCAGATGCGGAATCCCATGTTATCAGAATGTGAGCAGCTCTGATGAACTCGGTATCTCCTGCTGAGACTGGTTCGGGGATGATATCGGTAACCGCTGCCCGCTCAGGTTCAGTTGAAGTATTTTCACCGCTATCACCGGTCGAGCCGCAGGATGGCATCAGCAACGACCCCAGACAGAAACCGGTGATTGTCCTGTTCAGAACTGGACGCATCTGTATCCTCCACATAGGTATATACGTACCATATATTTCCACAACTACACGCTATGCTGAATCAGGCCAGTTGACATCAGCAGATTTGGTCATATCCATACAGTGAATATAATAGGATAATATATGAACACATCGTTAAGGTCACCGAAAGGAGTCAATAAGTGAACAGGCAGGATTACTTTTCAGACCGTGCTAATGGAATGAAGAGATCGGTTATCAGAGAGCTGCTGAAACTGACAGCGAAACCGGGGATTATATCATTTGCAGGGGGATTGCCTGCGCCGGCAACTTTCCCGGTGGATTACGTTGAAGCGGCTGTTGACAGTGTGATTGAGAATGAGCATGCCACAGCACTTCAGTATGGTCCGACGGAAGGTGATGTCAGGCTCCGTGAGGATCTTGCAATAATCATGCGGACAGATGGAATCAAGACTACTCCCGATCACATTCTTATTACAACCGCCTCGCAGCAGGGGCTTGATCTCGTAGCAAAAGTATTCCTCAATCCTGGAGATACCTGTATAACCGGTTCTCCTACTTACCTTGGCGGTCTACAGGCTTTCAAGAGTTACCAGGGAGTTCCAGTAGGTGTTGAGCTGGATGATCACGGCATGATACCTGAGAAGCTTCAGGAAACTATTGAGAAGCTTGAACGTGAGGGCCGCAGACCAAGATTCATATACATAATCCCGGACTTCCAGAATCCTGCGGGTGTGACCATTCCTGAATCAAGAAGGAAAGAAATTCTTGAAATTGCCCAAAAGGGTGAATACCTGATAGTTGAAGATACTCCGTACAGACAGCTTCGCTACACAGGAGAAAATCAGGCCACATTCCAGTCCATGGATCCGGATATGGTTCTCTCTCTGTATACATTCTCTAAGATAATGCTGCCGGGCTTCCGCCTCGGATGGGCATGCGGACCTCACTGGCTTGTCGATAAGATGGTTATGGCCAAGCAGGCAGTTGACCTCTGCACCCCGCCTTTCAACCAGGCCATTACTCATGCGATGCTTGTAAATGGTGCTCTTGAGAAGGGACTGGAGAATACGATAGCGCTGTACAGCAGAAAGAAAGATATCATGCTGGATTGCCTTGCGAAGGAATTCGCTGACATGCCTGATGTCAAATGGACGAAACCTGAGGGCGGGTTGTTCCTCTGGCTTACACTGCCGGATGGAATGAACGCTGACGATCTATTCCAGAAAGCCGTGGATGAGAACGTCGCGTACGTCCCGGGCAGCGCCTTCTTCCCCAATAACGACGACCATCAGAGCATGCGCCTGAACTTCAGCTATGCAAGCGAAGAGCAGATCGCTGAGGGAGTAAAACGACTGGCAGGTGTTGTCCGCGAAAACCGCTGACAGTAATGCTTACATGAAGATGAAGGCGGGACACTGTTCCCGCCTTCCCTGGATAACACAGACGGGGTTTGTTTGCCTGAAGAAGATAGAGCTGATGCGCAAGAGCTGCTGATAAAGGATCAGCCGCCCCGAATGAAGGGATTCGATAAGGCTAAAATCCGAAAAGGGCTTATAATCTTCATCCTTCTTAGTGTCACCGCACTCACAGCGATATTCCTGAAAACACATACCGGCGATACACTGAACGCTCTTAAGAACTTCAATCTTGGATACCTTGCCATAGTACTGGTTCTATCTTCCATCGATATGTGCCTTGGAGCTTTCCGGAACCATATCTACTTTATGAAGCTCGTTCCGGGACTGAAATTCATGGTGAGTTTCAGGGCTAACCTCGCAAATATCTTTATGGGAGCTGTAACTCCATCTCAGAGCGCGGGAGGACCAGCCCAGATGTACATCTATTACAGGGCTGGTGTTTCTGTAGGCAAATCCCTTTCGGTGAGTATACTGAATCTACTTGGAACCCTGATCTTCTTCATCGTCGCGGCAGTTCTGGCACTCAGCGTACTTAGCGAATCATTCAGCAGAACGATGCACAGCCTTATCATCTTCTGTTTCATCGTATTCGTAACAGAGCTGATCGTTGTCGTACTGATAGTACTCAGACCAAGTCTCTTTATCAAGTTTACTGAATGGCTCTCGAAAAAACTCTGTTCCTGGCTGCCCGGATTCGAGAAGAGAATAAACAGGATATCCGACCGATTCATCACTGAAGTGGCCGCTTACAAGGATTCGTGCAGGCTCTTCATCACGGAGCATCCACTTATCCTGCTGTTCTCCATCTTCCTCACCTGGGTACTCTATCTGAACAAGTTCATACTTGCATATTTCATAATGCTCGGGCTCGGGTCATCCGGGCATTTCGTACAGGTACTCTGCATACAGACGCTGGTTCTCTTCATTTGCTATTTCTCTCCGAGTCCCGGAGCCAGCGGTGTGGCCGAACTCAGTATCGCCGCTCTCATGGCTTCGGTCATGAGTGCGGATACACTCAGTGTTTTCACTCTTCTTCAGCGTTTCTTTCTACTGTACATACCTGTAATACTGGGGGCTATCGTAGTTTTCAAAGAGGCAGGTTCATCCCTGAGACAGAAACAGCCTCCGGATTTCCAGCCTTAACCCCTCATGCTGCCCAGAAGGTTGAGGAATTCCTCCCCCCTCCTGAGGTAGAGGAGCAGCTCCCGGTCACCCCCCGATGGAAGACTGAACACGACTGAGATCTCATTGTATCCGAAATAGTTCTTCCTTTTTTCAACCGATCTGATATCGGTAATCGGAACGATATGATCAAGGTCAGCATTGAATGGTTTGACAATCAAACCGAGAAGACCGTGGAGTTCTACCTGAAGGTGAGTGGCGGAAAGGCTGATTGATACGCACTTCCATGTATTGACAGCTTTGGTCCAGCCGTTCTTCTGTGACTGCGCCATTGCGTACTTCTCCTGAAAAAGCAGGCTGCCTTCAGATATACTGTCGAATATTGCACTCATATTTTTACCCTCCT
>QNDS01000174.1 GCA_003644925.1 Candidatus Fermentibacterota bacterium | reverse complement strand
TAAATTGATTCCGCTCGCTGGTGATTGTAGTCTCCCTGGAAAGAACTATCGATTCGGGCGGTATTGCCAGAAAACCATGCCCTTTCCTGTTCGATGTATGCCTGATAAGAAGTTCTTCAACCACAGCTCCGTCTTCCTTGAACTCCGCCGGGTAAACATTCTTCATTCCGACAAACGATGCCATGAACGGAGTTGAGGGGCTGTAAAAGATTTCGTCAATCATCCCGGCCTGCTCTATCCTGCCGTTCTGCATGACAGCGCCAGCCGTACCTAAAGAAAGAGCGTCAGTAAAATCATGAGTAGCCATCAGAAATGTTATTCCGGTCCTCGAATGGAGTTCTTTCAGTCTGCGGAGCAGGGTAAGCCTCAGATTCGGATCGAGTGACGTTGTCGGTTCATCAAGTATCAGGACGGAAGGTTCGATCGCCAGAGCTCGTGCCAGCGCGACCCGCTGCAACTCACCCCCTGAAAGAGTTTCCGAATCACGATCCCCGTACCCCTCCATATCCACCATTTCAAGCGCCTTCGAAACCTTCGTGCCGATCTCATCCTCAGAGATTCCTCTTATCCTCAATCCCCACTCGACATTTGAGTTTACACTCCCTCTGAAAAGAACCGGTCTCTGAAAGACAGTTACCATTCTCCGGCGTACATCCAGCCTCTCTTTCCCGCGATGGGGAACAGGTTTCCCGGAGTGTATCACTCGTCCTGAGGATGGTTTTTCAAGAAGGCCTGCTATCCGCAGAAGAGTAGTTTTACCGCAGCCGGTCGGGCCCATTAGAACAAAGAATTCGCCTCTGGAAATAGATAGATCCACATCACTGAGGATCTGTGCTCCGTTCTTTCTCTGCGAAATGCCTTTAAGTTCAAGCAGCATCACTTCTCGCTATGCTGAAGGAGATTAGCGGTAACGCTCACGATCATTGCAAGAGCCAGAAGGATGATACCAAGGGCAATTGAGGCCGCGGTCTCTCCCTTTCCAACACCAAGCGCAATTGCTGTTGTGAGAGTCCTCGTATGACCGGAAATATTACCGCCGACTATGATAGCCACGCCTATCTCAGATACTGCCCTGCCGAATCCCATGAGAACCGCAGTCAATATCATATATCTGGATTCGGATAGAACCTTAAGCACCATCTGCAGCTGTCCTGCTCCAAGGGATAATGCTGTATCCGAGATATCACTTCCCATTCCCGAGAGAGCAGATATGGTCAATCCTGTAATGATGGGGGCTATCAGAAGAACTTCGCCAAGTACAATTGCGCCCGGCGAAAAGAGCATTCCAAGGCTTCCAAGAGGGCCGGCTCTGGAGATGAGCAGAAACACAAGCATGCCCACCAGTACAGTTGGCACGCTGTAAAATGTCTGAATAATGCTGAGGAGAAACCTTTTCCCTCTGAATCGATTGAAATGAATCAGGCAGGCGAGAGGGATGAAGATGAATGATGCCAGAGCTGTGGCACTGATCGATATCATCAGGGTTCGAAACGCGATAGAGAACACCACGGGATCACCCGAGATTATCATATCAAGTGCGATACGAACAGCTTGCAGCAACTGTGACACTGATTGCCTTACATGTCCAGCCCGGCACAGGGAGTGAACAGCTGTATGCCGTACTCATTAACACCGTAATTTCCGATAAGCTCCTGCACGGTTTCCGATGTAAGGAATTCAACGAGATTTGCCGCCATCTCCGGGTTCCTGGTCGATGTAACCTGGAGTACTGAATAAACATTCAGAAGCACATCACCCTGATCGACTACAGGTTCGAGGTTAAGATCACTCTTGTAAGCGATGAAGGTTCCCATATCCGAGAGAGTGTATGCGTTCATTTCGTTCGCCATGACAAGCGTTGGACCCATTCCGCTTCCGCCTTCCACATACCAGTCACCGGATGTTCTAACATCCTCGTATTCGTACCCTGCGGCAGCCCAGATGGCTTTTTCCTTGCCATGTGTTCCGGAATCATCACCCCTGGAAACAAATACAGCCTCACCGCTGTTCATCAGAGTTGCGGCAGCCTCATCAGGCGTCATTTCCGCAAGGCCCGCAGGATCATCGGGCGGCCCCACTATAAGGAAATAGTTGTACGCAAACGGGACACGCGCAAGACCGTACCCTTCCTCGACGAACTGCTCTTCCCTTGATCTGGAATGTACAGTAATAACATCAACATCCCCTCTTCGTCCCCATTCAAGAGCTTTGCCAGTTCCCGCATAGAGTACATCGAGCTCAACGCTGTATTCATCTTCAAACATCGGCTCGAGGTAGCTCCACAGACCGGTATCGTAAAGGCTTGTAGTTGTTGCTACTCTCAGACGGATAGCACTTTCGCGCGGAGGAACCGGTTCGCTGCCGGCATCTTCCGAAATCTCTGTGATCTGCTCCGGAATAGATTCTGCCGATGGATCTGACTGCCCGGCACATGCTATGGAAAGAACCGCTGCAATCAACATTCCCGCGTAGACGTATCTTAGCATTATCAATCCTCTACTCCTGTATCACTGTGCATTTGAACTACTGAACCGCGAAGTAGTAATATATCCGTTATGTCAGCTCGTCACAACCATACTGAATTCGATCGAAGGATTCCTGTTTCATTGATAATCACTATTACATCAAATCATCAAATATATAGCTACATATATAATATTATATAGATTTATTTAATATAAAAAGATCAATTTATTGACAGATATGCAAAAGGATGTATGTTCTGAACAGGTAGAATAATACACTATGCGAAGGAGCTGCCATGCTTAAGCTATATACTCTAATATCTGTAATTTCCATTCTTACTTCTGCAGCAGTCAGTGCTGGAGATATTATCAGAGGAGAAGATTCATTTTCAGCTGTTCTGGATGCCGGTTCGAATGTAGTTATCACCAACATAAACGGGGATATAACAATCGAGGAATGGAATTCGGATCAGGTGCTGATAGAATACACAATCGATGGCGATCAAACGGAGGAAATAGAATCCATCAATGTAGACTGTAATTACATCAATGGCCTGTTCTGCGAAGTCACATACCTCGATGACTGGGATGGCAGCGAAGTAGATTTCCATGTAAGACTCCCCGAATCCCTCTACCTGAATCTCGTAATGCGAACTTTTGACGGTTGTATATCCTTGAACAGCGGGATGGGTACTTCATTGGTTGAAATTATAAACGGATCAGCAGTACTTGAGGGATTTGCGGGAGAGCTGACCGTTAACGTTGTCAAAGGTGAAATAGATCTGATCGATGTCCCGGGACTATCTGTAGTAAACATCGTGGAGGGAACAATCAGAGGTACAATTGATAATATCGAGCGGGATGTCGAAATATCCACAGTAAGCGGATTTATCGATCTGGTTCTTGAAGGTGCCGCCAGTGTATCAGTATCAACCATGAGCGGTAGTATAGATATTCCAGGTGCAGAGATTTATCATGATTTGATCGGAAGTTCAACTGAATTCGGTGATGGGGAATTCAGAATCAACATAACAACAGTTTCGGGTGATGTCAGTATCCGTCGCTGAACCGACGCATCCACGATACCACAGAACCTGTGATTGATTTATCTTCAAGTATCGAAGGAACTCCTGTTCAACATAAGAACTCGGGAGGAAAGTTGACAAAGCGGCTCATTCTGACACTCACAGTCATTATTATGATCCTGACTGCGGGATTCTGCGGCCTTCATCTTGCGCGTGAGTATACAAAAATCTACAAAATCACTCATATCGGTGATATGTGGAGCTTCATCAGGCTTGCATCAGTAACTTCCTATGCGCCCTTTCAGGAAATCGACCCCGATGATTTTCCTCACCCTCCATACCCGGAGCAGGGAGACCTGCTGGTTGCGCTGGAGGGCCGTCCTGCAACGGAAGAGAACTACTTCAATACATTCTCCACGGATACTCCTGCAGGTAGAACCATCGAGATCATATTCATGCATGACAATGTCATGCATACTACGGATATTGTAACGAGAACAATTCCCGGACCTCTGAAACTCCAGATATGGCTGATGTTCATACTCAGGACGCTGATGGTCTTAGGCTTGATTCTCACTGGAATATGGGGATTCTCCAAGAAGGCCACTTCACCGGCAGTAAGAACACTGACGCTATTCTGCTTTACACTAGCAGTGCAAATGGCTCTTTCCAGTGATATAATCGCAAATCCATATGCTGCTTTCCAGCTACCGATATGGCTCGTCACCGGCTTCGCGATTCTTGGGATGTCATCACCCTGTTTCTGGCTCAAGCTTCATCTGCTTTTTCCAAAAACGAACACAGTCTATGATAGATTCAGGATTCCCTTCAACATAGCCATATTCCTTCCTTTTCTGGTTCTTAGCTATCTCAGGATATTTACTCTCTCTTCCTTCCCCACCTTGCCGATCACCATCTTCAGTACTCTCTACCTTGCAATCGGTTTCATTCTGCTTACAAGGAATTACCGCCTGTCCGACAGTTTCATCGAGAAAAGACAGACGAGGCTTGTTCTTCTCGGTTCCGTGATCGGTATCACAGTCTTTATACTTTTTAACTGGTTCACCTACGTGTTCGACGGTCTGAATTTTCAGCTGCCCATTCAGACTATGATGCTCATATACAATATTACCTTCCTCTTTCTTCTTCCCATCCCGGTTTCCTTCATCTACGCATTCCGGAAATACAAGCTGCTTGCCGTGGAGGGGAAGATCAAAAGAGGTACCCGTTTCATCGTGGTTAACTTTATACTGCTTATAGTCTTTTTTGGTCTGCTCTACCTTTTTGGAGAGTTCGTTCTCGAGGCAGTAGGTATCAACAGTCAAACACCTACGCTGGTTCTCGGACTTGGCCTTGCGCTCGTGTTCATGCCGACGCAGCGCAGGTTGAGAGCAAAGGTCGAGAAGTACTTCTATCCAGAGCGGGGCAGACTTCGCGATCTGCTGAGGGATTTCCTGGCATCAAGCATGGTGCGGACAGATGAGGAGTCATTCTGGAACAATCTACAGGAAAAGCTGGCTGCGGGTCTTTCAGCTGAAAGAATCTATCCAGTACTCAGGGTGAACGAAGAGAGCGGATTCGTGGCCCAAAACGATGAACCAACTCCATTCGATCTATCTGACAAGCTATTCGAGAAGCTTGTAAACCAGGAGAGCTCAATTCTCCTTGACGAAGCCGTTGAAAGCGGAAAGATATCGCTTACCGAGGAGCAGAGGGAATGGTTCCTGAAGCGGAAATGTGCTGTTATTCTTCCCCTTACAGTCAAATCAGGTCTCGTCGGGTTCCTGGTAATCAGTTGCAAAACGAACGGTGAGGATTTCACCGCGGAAGAACTTGAATTACTTGGAACCTTTTCGGTACAGATAGCCCTTGTGGCGGAAAACATTCAGCTCCTCAGGGAGAGAATCGAAAAACAGAAACTCGAAGAGCAGATGCGTATGGCCAGGGATATCCAGAAGGGTCTTTTACCCGACAGTATCCCGAATATTAAAGGACTTGAGATTGATGCCCTCATCCGGTTCTGTCTTGATGCAGCCGGTGATTACTACGATGTCATGCCCCTTTCCGATGGCCGGATAATACTTGCTGTTGGTGATGTAGCAGGTAAGGGAGTAGGAGCGGCGCTTCTAATGGCCAATCTTCAGGCATCCTTGAGAACGACCCGGGAAATGAAGGTGTCTCTTGCAGAATCCGCCGAGAAGATAAACACACTTGTTTACGATAACACACCTTCAGAACTGTTCATCACATTTTTCATGGCCTCAATCGATCCTGCAACCGACAGAATCAATTACGTCAACGCTGGTCATAACCCGCCACTGCTCGTGAGGAGTGATGGCAGAGTTGAAAGACTAAGTGAAGGTGGACTTCTGTTAGGTGTAGTGCGGAATGTGGAATACACTGAAGGTACGACCGATTTCTTTGCTGGCGATACTCTTCTCATGTATACCGATGGAGTAACTGAAGCTATGAATCCTGAAGGGGAGGAGTTCGGTGAGGAAAGAATTATTTCAATAGTATCAGACAATAAAGCGATGAATCCAGAAGAACTCCTGCAGGAAATCGAAAGAAGAGTTGAGGAATTTCATGGCTCTTCGCGATACTCCGACGACTTCACTCTCCTTGCGGCAAGGCGCACTGACAAATGAGAACAAGTTGTGATAACTAAGAAGAGAAGAGGTATTCGATGATCTCGTTGGCCATCATGGCGGCCACAACAGCAACTCTTGCTGAAAGCGTACCAAGCGAAAGCTCACTTTCCTGATCTCCGACAATCGTCAGGTTCTGCCGCCTGTCAACTCTGATCGAATCGGTCTTTCCGAAACCTGCTATACCCGAACAGGAGAAGACGGGTTTGCCGGGTAATCCGCGAAGCCAGGATTCAAGAAGCATGACCTTGGTCTCCTCCCTGTCCACCGCTTCAACAAGCACATCACAGTCAGCAAAGATAGAACAGGCATTTTCAGGATCGATAAGCCTGGTATGGATCTCGATTTCAGCATCGGGGTTAATAAGTTCCAGATTGTATTTCAGAGCCTCGACCTTTGGATATCCTATCTGATCTCTGAAAAAAAACTGCCTGTTGAGGTTGGGCAGTTCAACAGAATCGAAATCGGCAATCACAAGCCTGCCTAATCCGGCT
>QNDS01000173.1 GCA_003644925.1 Candidatus Fermentibacterota bacterium | reverse complement strand
GAAATCTGGGTGAGATAAGCGAAAGAACACAGTCATCCGATATGGGCCAGGTCTCGTTGTCGTACATTACCGAAAAAACAGGCTCATCTTCATCGAGAAGAGATACTCCATCCATTACATCGTTAAGCCCGAAATCAATTCCCTGAATCACATCGATATCCTGTTCGTAAACTGATTTGAACGAATCGTAAGATTCGCAGATTATCAGATAGTTCTTGGGATTGATCATCAGACCTTGCGGAAGAATGGACATGTGGTCCTGTCCATCGACAATAAGAAATCCGGAGAGATCCACCCTGTTTATTCCAGGATTGAACAGTTCTATCCAGTCCCCTGCCTCACCGCTGAAGCAGATCTCCGACAGTATTACCGGTACATTCGATTCCCCGGCTTGCACTTCTTCTCCGAGAATCATGACTCTGGCGGTTGCCCATGACGGGTCGAGTATCCCAAGTTCGGTCCCGGCGGGGGAATCCAGTACGAGATTTCCGAATATGTTACCCCCGGGAAGCATACAGCTCAGAAGTTCCCTGCTGTTGGTAAGGTACAGTGTATCTCCTGGGGGGATTGATGCTCCCTCCGGCGCGAAGAGCCGTGCGGGCGGATCTCCTGTCTGAAATCCGTAGAACGAAATGTCCTGAAGCACTATCGATGTATTCACGATTGGAATTGACCACAGGAAAGAAGTGTATCTGATGGGATCGAGTATTTCCAGATCTTCGTGATGAGCAGTGTATTCACTCCTCCTTGCAGTTGGCGCGCAGATCCTGCGGGCAGGAGATGTAGGGAAGCTGTAGAACGGGTAGTAGAATACCGCCAGGTCCTCCTCCGTTTCGATAAAATAGACAATGGTGAATTTGATATGATCCTCATCGGGCGGAAAAGCGATGGTCCCGCTCCATACGCAGCCTGATGTACCAACCGGGGTAAGAGCGCTGTAGTGCACAATACCCCCTTCCCTCCACCAGTTTACAGCGGCATGATGCGGAGGCTGTTCGAACTGGACTGTTACCGTTACCGAATCGGTGCTGCCCCCATGCTGGAAATTCCACTGCGAAAGTGTCATGGATTCCACTTCCAGCGGAATGGGCGCTTCGGCTATCTCAGGCAGGAAATCGGCCCGTTCGTCAATGGAGCTTCGGAGAACCTCAACCGCCTCATCAAAATCAGCGTTAGTTCCCTGCTTCATTGTGTCGGCGTATACACTTTCCCGTATTTCGAAGTAAATGGAATCGATAACGGCTGGAAGGTCGTTCTCCATGACCGCAGCGACCTCCAGCATATAGTCCTCGAACATTGTTCTATTCGGGCTGTCTAGAAAAAGAGATGTCAGCAGGGATGATATTGTAAAGCAGTACATCGATGTGTCGTAAACCCAGTCAGGGTCGTATTGGCCTGCCCAGTTGTTACCGAAAGAAGCGTCTCTGTCCCATGGGTAGTACCTCCAGATACCGCCGGGAGTAAAGTGCAGATAGAAGTTCTTTATAATCGCGTCCTCATCTCTTATGGCCAGGCTGACAGCTGCATTCGAGATGAAATCCTCAATGTTAAGTGACAGGGGGGAGCGGAGGTTCACTTTATCAACAAGGCTTCTTACAAGGGGAAGGTACTCGTCGCTTCCCCGCTCGGCTTCGAAACCTGTTGTGCCAAGCGTATCACAGGGCTGCCAGACGAATCTGCCAAGATGATCTATCGCCTTGAAAAGAGGGCCGTAACCGAGGTTGTTCCTGATATAGAAATACTCATCAATTCTCTCAACCTGAACGTAAACACCGTAATAAATGTCATTAATGTAGAACTCCACATGCTCCGTGCGGGGGACCGGGAAACCCAGTTCTGCAGACAATATAAGCCCCAGAACGTTACGCATGAGGGATTGATCTCTATAATGGGCATCGAGAAGTATGTGTGACGCGTTCAGCAGTGCTGGATCCTGCAGTTCGATCTTCCAGCTTTTCTTAGGACACTCGAGAGATGTTCCGCCTCTGAAACCGGCCGAGCAGCTGCATGCTCCCATGGGGGTTTCAACGAAAGCAGGGAACTGAAGGTCGGTAAGGGAATCAGCGTAAAGACTGTCGAGATGGTCTTGATCTATGTATAGATGATAACTGTCCAGAGTTCCCTGGCTGCTCAGAAGGATTAATGCACTAAGAATAATCTGCATAGCCGCCTTTCAGAGTAACAAGAACACTTGAATATACAGTATAAGGCTGGGCTTAACTATCTAATCGATTCCTCCGCAGAAGGAAACAGGCCTGGTCACCTTGTTCAGCAGCATTTAACTCTTCTGCCTTCTTTTGGAATCTAAATATCTCATTCTTTGTGAAAATGGAACCCTCTATGCCAAATTTGCAGGATCTTTCATCGTGCAATGGAATTCCTTTTTTATATTGCTCGCTTCCCCAGAATTGAAATGCATCTGAATCAAATTCAATAGATTCGATCTCAAAACCTGCTTCTCCGGAAAGCAGCTCCATGCTTTTAATGGAGTGTAGAAAAAGGTGCCGGGGAGCATCGAGTTGAACCCAGTCTGTTCCATATTGTTTCCAGGCAAATGATGAAACAACCGGGATTCGTATCAGGACCTGCCCTCCGCATTCTGTCTTCTCATGAAGTGTTTTCAGTGTGTTCAGGGGATCTGAAAAGTGTTCAAAAGAATGATGCAGCATAATGAAATCGAAAGATTCATTTGTTTCATCAAGGCTTCTTTTTAGAACCCGAACCCCATTATCATAATATCGGTCTTCCTGAATATAGGGATCAACACCTGTTAAATCAGAAAATCCTTTCTTGTGGAGGTACATGAGCAGGTGGCCAGCGCCGCACCCCACATCCAGTATTCTGGAGTCCACATCAACTCCGGCGGACTTTATCCATTCCCGAAGATGCGTCCTGCCGAATAACTTTACCAGGATTCTTCCCATTGCACCTTTGCCGCTCAGGCAATACCTGGTTCTCTGGTGCTTGAAAAGCCACATAATTTTATTCAGTTTAATGAGTTCAGGCGCAGAGAACGAATAGTAATCTTCGGAATAGTATTTGCTTAACGACTCAGGGATTTCAGTTGCCTGCAGGCATTCGCAGTTTGAACACTGAAAATATTCAAACTCATCCCGAAACCCGTACATCATTTCACGAGCAATATATGGGATATTATCTGCTGAGTTGCCGCAGATTTTACATACGTAAGATTTTGAAGAGTGTTTCAATTAAACTCATTTAACAGTGATTTCATAGATTCCATATTATTATTCCGATGTATCTTTAATCAAAATATTGACTTAAGCAATACTAAGTCAAGGAGTGGTCTGGGCGATTGGATTCATCCTTTGGATTTCTGTTCCCGTTTAATATAGAGACAAGAGGAGATTCAGGGCAGTACTGACCATTAAAAGAAGTTGTTCAGAGGAATCATCTCTCGATTTTTGAAGTCTCTGATGAGGAGTATTGATAGTAGACTTAATGTCCGCATTTTTCTTATATTACAAGTTCGCAAATTTCTACTATTTCAGAAGAAAGGTTCTGCATGAATCAGAAGAAATATGTCTATTTCTTTGGAGGCGACGAAACAGAAGGTAACCGCACACAGAAGGAACTTCTGGGCGGCAAGGGTGCAAACCTGGCTGAGATGACCAGAATTGACCTTCCTGTACCCCCGGGATTCACATTATCCACAGAGGCATGTTCCGGCTATTACACAGACGGTCTGGAAGGAACATGGCCAGAGGGGCTTGAAGAACAGGTTAAAGAAAAACTTGCCCTGCTCGAGTCAGTCTCGGAGAGAAAATTCGGCAGGGGCGCAGAACCCCTCCTGGTTTCTGTAAGGAGCGGCGCTGCCGTCTCCATGCCTGGAATGATGGATACAGTATTGAACCTGGGTCTTAACGAGAACTCCATCAGATCGCTGATCAGCAAAACGGGTAATCCGAGATTCGTCTGGGACGCGTACAGAAGATTCATACAGATGTTCGGTGATGTGGTCATGGGTATTCCTCATCATACCTTCGAAGAAGCGCTTGACGGTGTTAAAACCAGTAAAGGTGTTGAACTGGATACCGATCTCTCCACTGATGATCTGAAGGAAGTAGTAGCTGAATTCAAGAGGATATACGACAGCAAAATTGGAAAACCCTTCCCGGAGGACCCCTGGGACCAGCTTAAGCTCTCGATCGACGCCGTCTTCGGTTCCTGGAATAATGCAAGGGCCATACGCTACAGGCAGATCAACGATATCACCGGCCTTATCGGGACAGCTGTAAACGTTCAGACGATGGTTTTCGGCAATATGGGTGACGCTTCGGGTACAGGGGTCTGTTTCACCCGTAACCCTTCAAACGGTGAGAATGTCTTCTACGGTGAGTACCTTATGAATGCCCAGGGAGAAGATGTTGTTGCGGGGATAAGAACCCCCAAGCCGATCTCAACTCTCCGTGCCGTGAACGAGGAAGCCTACGATGAGCTCCTGCGGATCAGAACAATACTTGAAGAGCATTATCTTGATATGCAGGATATTGAGTTCACCATTCAGGAGAAAAAGCTCTACATCCTTCAGACAAGAACAGGTAAACGAACTGTATTTGCGGCGCTTAACATAGCGGTTGATATGGCCAAAGAAGGCCTTATAGACAGGAAGACAGCTCTTGGGCGCGTTCCAACCGCAAGTTTCAATCAGCTTTTTGCCCCGGTGCTTGATAAGGCGGGCAAAGCCCGCGCGAAGTATCTGACGACCGGACTCAGTGCTTCTCCCGGTGGAGCATGCGGAAAGGCTGTTTTTACCGCCAGCGCCGCTGAAGAGTGGTCTGCAAGGGGAGAAGATGTAATACTGTGCAGAAAGGAAACCAGCCCCGAGGATATTGGCGGTATGTCCGTTTCAAGCGGAATAATAACATCCCGTGGCGGAATGACCTCACATGCTGCCGTTGTAGCCAGGGGAATGGGGCTTCCATGCGTTGCCGGAGCAAGTGATCTCATGGTTAACAGTAATCAGAAGAAGATGATATGCGGAGATACCGAGATAACCGAGGGAGACCTGATAGCTCTTGATGGTTTTACAGGTGAGGTATTTGCCGGTGAGGTTACTGTGAAATCATCCGAGATACTTTCTATATCATCCGGAGAGGGAGACCCCGCCGAATCCGTACTGTTCCAGAATTATTCTATAATGATGGAATGGGCCGATGAGTATAGAAGGCTGGGCGTAAGAGCAAATGCCGAGACTGTACGTGATACCAGAACAGCGATCAATTTCGGAGCGGAAGGTATAGGTCTCTGCAGAACCGAGCACATGTTCTTTGGAGAAGAAAGAATCATTGCATTCAGAAAACTCATCCTTGTTGCCGAAGAGGTGAAGGATCTCAGAAATCTGATCGCCTCATCGGTCGGGGATGTTTCATCTCTGGAAAGTAAGCTCGCAGGACCCCTTGAAGATTACAATGAAGCTCTTTCAGAACTTCTACCGCTGCAGAGAAATGATTTCTCAGCTATCTTCAGAGAGCTTGATGGACGTCCATGTACGGTAAGGCTTCTGGACCCTCCATTGCATGAATTCCTGCCGAAGGACGAAGAGGGACAGCTTGAGATGGCCAGGGAGATGGACCTGCCTCTCGAGAAGATCAGGAATACCGTCGATAAACTTCATGAATTTAACCCTATGCTTGGTCACAGAGGATGCCGGCTTGGCCTTATATATCCGGAAGTATCTGATATGCAGGTAAGGGCTATCATGGAAGCCGCAATAGAGGTAAAACAGGATGGTATTGATGTTCTTCCTGAAATAATGATCCCGCTGGTGGGGCATCCCGAAGAACTGCGGATATCCCGCGAGAGGGCTCAGAAGGTTATCGATGATATCCTGAAAAGCGGAGGGTTCGGGGATGATTACATTAAGTACACCATAGGAACCATGATAGAGATTCCCCGTGCTGCAATAGACGCCGCAAAAATTGCCCGATACGCTGATTTCTTCAGTTTCGGAACCAATGATCTCACGCAGATGTCATGCGGATTTTCAAGGGATGATGCAAGTGTATTTCTTGAGGATTACGTAAAGATGGGCATCTATGAGGAGGATCCTTTTACTTCCATAGATACAGAAGGCGTAGGACGCTTTGTGGAGATAGGTGTCAAAGAGGGGCGTAAAACCAAACCCGACCTTAAGATCGGAGTGTGTGGAGAACACGGTGGTGATCCCAAATCAATCCGCTTCTTTAACTCGGTTGGTCTGGATTACGTTTCCTGTTCCCCGTTCCGGGTTCCTGTGGCAAAACTTGCGGCTGCTCAGTCGGAAATTGAGGCGAATAAGTAACCTTCTGGAAATGGTGTTTGAGAGATGCATGGGAATAAAAATGTAATTATCGCTGACAGCGATGCGGGCCTCCTCCAGGTTTTCGTCAAAGTGCTGAAACTGGAAGGATTCGAGGTCATAACCTGCACATCGGGTATGGAGGTAATTGCCCAGGCAGCTGCCTCCGCACCTTCCCTTGTAGTCTGCGGGTATTTTCTTCCCATGCTTGATGGATTGAAAACATGCCGATACCTTAAAAGGGAACCTGCCACTTCGGAGGTTCCCTTTCTTCTACTGACACCCGGATTCGATGCATTCCTTCACAAGAGAGCCGAGTGGGCAGGGGCTGACATAGTCAAAGAACTTCCTCT
>QNDS01000172.1 GCA_003644925.1 Candidatus Fermentibacterota bacterium | reverse complement strand
TACAACAAGCTTAAGCGTAACCCGGACCAAAACGAGAAGTGAGCTTTTTGGAAGCGCAGTTGGAGCGCAGCTGCAGACAGACAGAGAGGAATGGCGCATAGAACCTGCTCTGAATTATGATTTTGGGACGGTAACTGCCGGTCTTACAGGCATATTCGGTTGGAAAACCGACAGGGTCAATTCACAGTATAATCAGCGGGATGTTGGAATGAATATTTGGGTAACCATTAATTTCTAGAAACGGGATCGCTGACTTTTACATTAATAACCTCGGTCATTTACATCAACAGTATAAATGCTCATTATTGCACTATTGAAACATTACTTGTAGTAAGAATGTTCAACAGAACCAGAGCAGGTAAAATTGCACAAGCGTTGCACGTTGGATTAGTGTATAAGTTGATTTTGGAGGCTTGATGAACATAAAGATAGGTCAGCTTCTTCTGAATTCAGGGATCATAACGAACAAGCAGCTTGAGAAGGCGCTCAGCAAACAGAGCGAGGACGGCAGCAGGATAGGATACCATCTGGTGAATATCCAGGCCATTTCGGAAGAAGACCTGAATAAATTCCTTGCAAGGCAGCAGAGCATTGAAAGTGCAAATCTCAATACCGAAGAAATCGATGAAGATGTCATACATCTTATTACAGGCGATATAGCAAGAAGGTACGAAGTTATCCCTATAAGACGGGAAGGCAGAAAACTTATTGTTGCCATGACCGACCCCAATAACCTCTTTGCAATTGATGACCTGAGATTCTCTCTTGGAATGGATATACAGCCGCATATATGTGCTTCGAGCATGTTAAAGAAAGCCCTTTCAAAATACTATGCTGATTCTGAAGCTATCGTACCCATAGAGGAAAACGGGAAAGGGCAGAAGACCGAAAGTATACACGATGCTCTTGCCGATATAGATGAGGAAGGTATTGTTGAGAACTCCGATATGCTGATGGGTGACGAAGTCTTTGAATCCATGATAATTCAGGATGATGAAGAAGATGAGATCGAAGAAGAGGATCTTGATTACAGCATTGCGGATTCTCCTGTTGTCAAGCTCGTAAACAGCCTCATCGCTGATGCGGTAAGGCGTGGGGCAAGTGATATTCATTTCGAACCCTTTGAAAGATACGTCAGGGTAAGATTCAGAATAGATGGAGTTCTTCATGAGGTAATGCGCCCAAGCCGG
The DNA here is from genome assembly GCA_003644925.1 of Candidatus Fermentibacterota bacterium. Taxonomy (GTDB): domain Bacteria; phylum Fermentibacterota; class Fermentibacteria; order Fermentibacterales; family JCC-6; genus Aegiribacteria. The sequence continues at coordinate 5,478 of QNDS01000172.1, read as the reverse complement.
AAGTATAGATCATCGATGGTCAGCCGACTTAAGATCATAGGTGGAATGGATATCGCTGAACGACATCTTCCACAGGATGGAAGACAGAAAATACTCGTAGGCAAAAAATTCGTTGACCTGAGACTAGCAACCCTGCCTACCCTTTTCGGTGAAAAGGTGGAAGTCAGGCTGCTTGACCGCAGCGCAGTTATCCTCGACCTTGAAAAACTCGGATTCGAAGATGAGCCTCTCAAAGAATTCAGAAGAGGCATTCACAGACCTTTCGGAATCGTTCTGGTTACAGGACCCACAGGATGCGGTAAAACAACAACGCTGTACTCTGCACTTACAGAGCTTAACGATATCGGTGTTAATATAATGACCGCTGAAAACCCTGTAGAATTCAACCTCAAGGGTGTTAACCAGGTTCAGATGAACGCCGATGTTGGATTGACCTTCGCCAATGCTCTTAGAGCCTACCTCAGGCAGGACCCGGATATTATCATGGTCGGAGAGATTCGTGATAAGGAAACCAGTGAAATAGCGATAAGAGCTGCTCTTACCGGTCACCTGGTGCTTTCAACTACACACACGAATGATGCTCCCAGCACCATTAACAGGCTTATTGATATGGGAACCGAACCGTTCATGCTCAGTACTTCTATTGTATGTATCGCCTCTCAGAGACTCATCAGGAAGATCTGCCCCAAATGCAAAACTCCCATCCATGTTCCGGAAGATGCTTTCGTCGATGCTGGAATTGATCCTGAACGATTCAAGAATATTGAGCTTTCAGAAGGAACAGGTTGTTCATACTGCAACAAAACAGGTTACAAAGGGAGAATGGGAATATTCGAGGTCATGCGTGTTGACGAAGATATCAGGCAGCTGATAGAGGGGGATGCTAACAGTTTAGAGATCGAAAAAGCGGCGCTTGAAAAAGGTATGATAAATTTGAGGGAAGCAGCCCTCAGGAAACTGGAAGCCGGGCTCACTACTTTCGATGAAGTTCTGCGCGAAACAATCTCTAACGAATAACGGAGGGTATTCTTGCTAAGCAGACTTGGTATGATGCTTATGGAATCCGGCTTGGTATCAAGCGATGATATCACCCAGATCGTGACCGAGTATGGACCAGGCGAGATCGAACTTGCAGATCAGCTCGTGTCAATGGGAATTGTACCTGAAGATCTTATCACCGAATATCTGTCAGAAATCTACTCCGTTAAACCGGTATTTCTGAATGAAATGGACATTGATCCAGTCCTTGCAGAATCCATTCCGGATGAGACTGCCAGGAGGTACCTTCTTGCTCCTTTTAAGGAGGAAGAGGACTACCTGCACATCGCTATGGGTTCCCCCGGAGATCTTTATGCGATCGATGATGTGAAATTCGCAGTTGGAAAAGAAGTGATTGTCTACGCTTCAGCTCCCTCTGCTGTGAGAACAGCTCTGAATGATCTGTACGGCAAGCAGGATTCTCTTGTATCGGTTAAAGATCAGCTTGATGATTATGAGGAAGATCTCGATGATCTTGCGATAGTGCAGACCCTTGGATACGAGGGCGAAGAGGAAGTAGAGCTCGATGAAAAGGATCTGGAAGACGAATATGCTAATCTCTCCGAAGGCCCGATAGTAGCGTTTGTAAACTCGATAATCACAAAAGCTGTTCTCACCGAAGTCAGTGATATTCATATAGAGCCCTACGAGAAGTACCTCAGAATAAGATACAGGCGTGATGGAAAGTGTTTCGTTGTAAGAAAACTTCCCAAGAAAGTGCAGCCTCAGATATTAAGCAGACTTAAAATAATGGCCACTATGAATATAGCTGAAAAAAGAAAAACCCAGGATGGACGAATCAAGGCCGTTATTGATGGAAGATCGATTGATTTCCGTGTAAGCGCGGTACCAACCATCAATGGCGAGAAGATCGTTATGCGTATCCTTGACAGGGGCAGTCTGGAGCTTGACCTGCGTGAACTGGGGTTTCCCGAAGATGCGCTGAAAGTCTTTCTTCAGGGAGTCAGTTCTCCATACGGTATCGTTCTTGTAACAGGCCCAACCGGAAGCGGCAAAACAACAACTCTTTATTCTGCTCTGAGTTCACTGAATACGGAGAATGTGAACATTCATACAGCTGAAGAACCGGTTGAGTACAATCTGGAGGGTTTAACGCAGTCCCAGATAGATTTCAGTAAGGGGTACGATTTTGCCTCGGCTCTCAGAGCAATTCTAAGGCAGGATCCAAACATTATCATGGTGGGTGAAATTAGAGACTTTGAAACTGCCAGCATAGCCATAAAAGCTGCACTTACAGGGCATCTGGTTTTTTCCACGATACATACCAATGATGCTCCGAGTACAGTGAACAGATTGATCGATATTGGTATCAAACCATTCCTGGTAGCATCGGCAGTTCGAACGATAATGGCTCAGAGACTGGTCAGAACAATCTGCAAATATTGCAAACAACCCCATGAATACTCTGATGATGAATACAGGGCAGCAGGTGTAGATACCTCCGAAATGGTTGGCATTACAACATATAAGGGTAAAGGATGCAGTAAATGCAGCGGCTCCGGTTACAAGGGAAGAACAGGTCTTTACGAAGTGCTCGCAATTGATAAGAATATAAAACAGTCGATAATTGAAAAAGTTACCGCCGGACAGCTGCGGGTTATGGCAGTTCGAGGCGGAATGAGAACATTGAGAATGGATGCTGTCGCCAAGCTGAAGGCGGGTGTTACAACGCTTGAGGAAGTCACCAGGGGTACGGCTGAAGACGATCAGGAGATACTGAGAGTTGTAGAGGAATTGAAGGGCAGGGCTGCTCAACAGACAGAGGAAGGACATTCGGCCTGATATGATTATTAAAACTCTTTTGAAGGACATGATGGAAAGAAGGGCTACCGACCTTCATCTTACGGTTGGAACCCCTCCCGTTATCAGGATAGACGGTGAGCTTGAACGGATGGAGTACGATCCTCTGACAGCTCAGGATACCCAGAACCTCGTTTACAGTCTCATCAAGGATGAGCAGAAGAAGAGGTTTGAGCTTGAGATGGAGCTTGATTTCGCGTTCGGGATCAAAGGCCTGTCAAGATTCAGAGCCAACGTTTTCTTTCAGAGGGGCTGTGTAGCCTGTGCCATCAGATCTATTCCACATGAGATACTGTCGTTCGATGAACTGGGGCTCCCGAGCGTCGTGGAGAGCTTCTCAGAAAGACGACAGGGTCTGATTCTTGTTACGGGTCCTACAGGATGCGGAAAATCGACTACACTCGCGTCAATACTCCGTAAGATAAACGGTACGAGGCATTGCCATATCATTACAATTGAAGATCCCATAGAATACGTGCATCATCATGATAAGGGTATCGTTAATCAGAGGGAGATTGGCCAGGATACCAAGTCCTACAGCAATTCTCTGAAATACGTACTGAGGCAGGATCCTGATGTAGTTCTGATAGGTGAGATGAGGGACAGGGAAACCATGCAGGTTGCCCTGAACATTGCCGAGACCGGTCACCTTACACTGGCTACCCTGCACACCAACTCCACTTACGAATCTATAAACAGGATAATCGACTCGTTTCCCGCAGCGCAGCAGGACCAGGTCAGAAGTCAGCTGTCGTTTGTGATCATAGGCATAATGACGCAGCAGCTGGTACCTAAAGCCAGGGGAACTGGAAGGTCGCTGGTCGCAGAAGTACTTGTATGTAATCCTGCTGTAAAGGCAACTATCCGGCAGGATAAGCTTCACCAGATTTACGGGCTTATGCAGGCCGGTCACAAGTACGGCATGCAAACGATGAATCAATCCCTCTTTAACCTTTACAAAACCAAGGTAATAACCAAAGAGGTTGCTCTTGAACGATCTCACGATGTGAACGAACTCGATCAGATGATAGCAACTGGAAGAGACATCATCTAGCAATAGGAGGCGGAAATGCCTGAGTTCAGATGGGAAGGAACAAATAATGCCGGCAGAAAAATGTCGGGCAAGATTACTGCCGCTAAAAAGGCAGAAGCGGAGGCAATCCTCACCCAGAGGGGGGTGAACGTATCCAAGGTCAAGGGTAAATCGTTCGATATTGCCACCTTTGGTGTAATCGGATCAGGTGTTAAGGATAAGGAACTATCCACATTCACAAGGCAGTTCGCTGTTATGATCGATGCGGGACTTCCACTTGTCAAATGCCTTCAGATACTCGGGCGTCAGCAGGATAACAAAGTTTTCCAGCTGATTATCGAAGAGGTCACTGGGGATGTGGAAAAGGGAGGAACCCTGGCTGATGCCATGGCAAAGCATAAGAAGATCTTTACGGATCTATATGTGAACATGGTTGCGGCAGGTGAGCAGGGAGGTATTCTGGATACCATCCTTAACAGGCTTTCCACGCACCTTGAAAAATCAACTGCCCTCAAAAGCAAAATCAAATCGGCCATGATGTATCCAATGGTTGTTATGATAGTTGTTGTCGTGGTTGTTATGGCTCTTCTGCTGTTCGTGATACCCATTTTCCAGCAGATGTTCGATGACATGGGCGGCTCGCTGCCCGCACCTACTCAGTTTGTTGTAAACCTGTCCGAGTTCGTTCAGGCAAACGTTCTCCTCATCCTTATTGGCTTCGCCGTCATGATAACCGGCTACAAGATGTACTACAAAACAAAAAACGGTGAGAAGGTCATTGATCTGATCAAGCTCAAAATGCCTATCTTCGGCATACTCCTTCGAAAGATGTCAATAGCCCGTTTCTCAAGGACACTGGGTACACTGATATCAAGCGGTGTATCCATACTTGACGGCCTGAGCATAACATCCAAAACATCGGGAAACAGGATAATTGCTGACGCTATCATGGAAGCGCGGACCAGCATCTCCGGAGGTGAGAATATCTCCAACCCGCTGCAGGCTTCAGGTGTTTTCCCCGGTATGGTTACACAGATGATAGCAGTGGGGGAAGAGACCGGCGGAATAGACACTATGCTCATGAAAATCGCCGACTTCTACGAAGAAGAAGTGGACACGGCTGTCGCTGGTCTTACAGCTACACTAGAACCTATCATGATCGTTGTTCTCGGTGCGATAGTTGGTGGTATAGTTATCGCCATGTACCTTCCGATCTTCGACATGATCGGGGCTGTAGGAGCCTGAGAATCCAAACAACAGCGGTGTTAAACCTCTGCTGTTTTGAAGAACTGATGGAGTATGCATAAGGGTATACTATCGATGACGCGCCGCACCTGGTACCAGGTGGGGCGCATCATCGTATTGGGTCTTTTCGTTCTTTTCGGTATCCTGTTCCTCGGCTGGTCAAGCGTTGGAAGAGTCTATTCAATTGTAGGTTCAGTGATTGTTTTCTCGACACTGCTGGATTTTCTTTTCAGAAGAACAATGGGGGAGAGAGAATGGCAGGTGTGGGTCCAGTTCATTCTGGATTCCATTCTGGCATCTATCCTGATTCGAATGGCGGGCGGTTTCGACGGACCTTTCAC
>QNDS01000171.1 GCA_003644925.1 Candidatus Fermentibacterota bacterium | reverse complement strand
TCAGGATCCAATTGACATATCTAAAGCCCTTCAAACTCCCCTAAACTCTGCTTTAGCTTGTATGGAGTTTTGGGTCGATAGATTGATTGGGATAGACGGAAAGGCTCATCCTAAAATGGCAATAAAAGGTTTAACAAATCCAACCACCCCTCCAGTTAGGGGAGTTCGAACCTGGATAAATCCAGTAGGAAGATATAAAATTCCAGCGCAAAACACAAGAAGACAGAGAGCGGCAAAACTGCCAACTATATACTCAAAGTGGTCATAACATGAAAAAATGTTATACTATTTGCAACTCAAAATGGAGCTAAGCATGGGAATGGATTTATGGCCCGGGACAATAACAGGCAAGAAAGCTACAAGCCTGTATACCAGAACAGCTAATAGCAATGAAATAAACCTAAGACAGGAGTTTCATGAGCTTATAGATGGTACTGGATGTGAGCCTCAGAGGGGCCATTGGATTCTCCTTAGGAGAATGCAAACAAGACAAAGATGTTCGTGTTGGAATAGAGTTGGGGTTGGGGATAGTAAGTATAGTGATGATAATAGAAAGTATGATGAGCCTGACAAGGACCATGAAGTATGTGGCGGGGAAGGGTGGATTTACAATGAAGAGCTTCACAAGGTTCGAAGAAGGATTACCACACCACCACCGGGCCAGGGAGGGCTAGAGCAGCAAGCAGACTTTGCAATAATGAACGTTCCGTACGTAATATATTATTTCAAACATTACGTTAACCCCACGGAGCTGGACAGAATTATAGAGATAGATAACGATGAGGATGGAAATCCGATAAGGCCATTTGTTAAGAGGTCTATATATGACATAACTATGGCTGAGCCGTTTAGGGATCTAAATGGTAGAATTGAATACTGGAGATGCGCGGTTAAGAAGGAGGAGTTAAGGTATGGCAGAACCCTCTAAAAGACTGGAAAGCTATGACGAAAGGCCTTTTTATTGGTCTTCCTCGGATTCCATGAGGACGGCGGATAGAAATGCATCTCTTGACGATGTAACTACTTATATATATCAGAGTTTGGTAGACTATCAAGGTAAATGGGAAAAAACTGCAATAAGCGAATGGACTGTAACGTTACCATATGCCAGAGATTGGCGTGCTGGTAATCTGATCAAAAACACTACCACAGGAGAGGTATATACCATAGACAGTGTAGTGGATGAACTCAAACACACGGTGCGTTTATCCGGGAATGTCACCCCTCAATTAGGGGATCGATTTGAACTTGCTGACGAAAACATGGTTAACTTTGTTTCTGCTTACCCCCAAGTATATGCAGAACCTGAAACCTGGAAGGATACGATTACTTTTAAAGTAGATCGGAGAGAACCGGGAACCATACAGTCTCACCCATTCGATGGTAGAAAAGAAATAAAACCCAGAGTACGACAGATAATAGTTGATCCAGATTATCCCGATTTTCACGTGCAAATACTAGGCCAATGGTTCGATAACTTGCTTAAATTCGACTGCTGGTCTGTTACTAATCGTGGAGCAGATAACTTGATAAGCTGGTTTGAAGATTTCTTGTTTAAGTATACTTGGGTTTGGAAGAAGAACGGTGTACAAGAAATATTATATATGAACAGATCTATGGATGAAGAAGTTATAAAATGGAGAGATGATATTGTAAATAGAACTCTTTATTATTACTTCCGAACTGAGAAAATAATCCTCTTGAGAGAGCATGACTTTACGCAGTTTGATATTATTGCAAGTCTTGGCTCTTCCATTTATGATCCTACTCCAAGCGGAATTCAGGCTTCTGGAGTAACTGTTATAAATGATGGGGAAACGTTAGGGATATAAAAATTAAAAGGAGGAATGACAATGCCAACCTTTGCTAACCTACCAGGAGTTCAGGTAGAAATAACAGATCAAGGTTTGCGCATAAGCAGACCACCATCAGGTCCTAAAATAACCCTGCTTGGTTTGACTACATCTACAGAAACAGAGGCTGCTCCTTATGTTCCATACAACGTATCAGATGCTACTATAACAACTGCATATCTTAAGTTTAAAAATGCAGATGGAACAGTCAGCGAATTATGTGAGTCGTTAATGGAAGCTTATAGCGCTGGGGGAAGGAACATTGAACTTATGAATGTTCTGCCAGTAGCTAGCGGAGCTTTAATCGCAGATGATGATAGGTATGGATATTTAGATTATGCATACTTAACTCTTCTGAATCTAAATGTGGATATAGCTGTTCCCGTTGGAGCGAATCTTGATTCAAGTACGCTTACGGGAGACAGGAGTTTTGGATACCAGTTATCAAACTTCTGTTATCAAGCAACAGCCAATAGTAATACTACTATTGGGGTTATAGGCGTTGCTGGAGCCAATGCAAGCCCGTCTGGTACTCCTACTATCTTAGAAATAGAAGCATGGGTCACTGCTCTGGAGCTTTATACTAATTGTTCAGAGTATGACGGAACTACCGATGCAAATGGAGATGGTAAGCCAGATAACTATAGGTTTGTTGCGACTACGTCACAGCAAATGCCAGCGAATTGGGATGCTGGAGATGTTCTAGATGCCAAAGGAAACAAAGTAGATATAGGAGCATATATATCAGCTGTTGCTGCACCACTTAGATCTACGAATGATGCTGCTACAGATCTATATCCAACTTTGGGATATTACAATTCCGACGGTGTCGCAGCGTATGCTGGACTGATCTCTACTCTACCATCAAAAAGTGCTCCAACCAATAAAATACTAAGCGGAGTATCAATGCAAAGAGACTTATCGTTGTCTCAAGCAGACAGGCTGGCCGGGAGTAGATTCGTGCCTGTATTTGCGAAACCCAAGGGTATCGTTGCCGCGTCGGCAATGACTGGTGCATACAATATAAGTGATTATTATAGATCAGACTTCACTAGACTTTCAACTGTTAGGATAGTTCACGATGCAGTCAACTTTATTCGAGATGTGTCCGATCAGTTTATAGGTGAGCCAAATAGCGCCCCTCAGAGAAACGCACTTTCAACTGCCATAGATAATGCTTTAAAGTCTATGCAGGCTCAGGGAGCACTTAGAAGGTATGATTTTAATATCTTTGCATCAGCTACAGATCAGGTGTTGGGAAGAGCTACGGTAGAACTTGAGCTTGTACCTGCATTTGAATTACAACAAATTACCGTCATCGTTGCACTGGCGGCCGAATAATAGAAAAGGAGGAGTATTATGCCTGTTAGCGAATATACAAGAAGTTACAACTCCTTCTCAGGTGTGGATATTAAAGCCACATTTGGAGGGCAAGTCGTTGGAGAACTTCAGGGTGTCAGCTATTCTGTGACACGTGAGAAGGCTCCTATATACACGATGGGTTCTGCTGACCCGCGTTCCTTTTCTAGAGGCAAACGAGGGATCGCCGGAACGTTGATATTTACGGTTTTTGATAGAAGTGCTTTACTGACCGTATTTCAGGAAAGAAATGACCCCGGAGCGGCGTGGTTTTTCGCACATGATACGGATATTGCGAGACACGCACAGGACGAGGGAGCTAGAGGACAACAGGTTCATGAAAACGTATTTAGTGATAACGTTTGGACACAGGCCTGGTATCCGGATCAGCTTCCACCTTTCGACATTGTTCTTACAGCTGCGAATGAGTATGGACAAGTTGCTAAGATGGCCATTAATGCTGTTGAAATTCTTAACGAAGGTTCTGGAGTATCTATAGATGATATAGTTACGGAACAACAGATGACTTTTGTGGCAAGAGAAATCATGCCATGGGAGCCAAAGTCCGACGTTGATACAGCTGGATGGGGTAGACCGATTGATGTAAATGCGTAAAATATAATGGGATGAGGGGAGATTAATTTCTCCCCTCACCTAATTGGAGGAGATATGGGTTACAATTATTCACCATACTGGTGGCCATTCACAGACCCTAGAAGGTATTCAGGAAGCCAGACCGAGGTAGAGAAACGAGCCAGGTCTAGGTCTATAGAAGGCACACAAGGCTATTGGTCTAATGTTTATGGTGAGTATAACTCTTTTTCTGGAGCTGATATTGTAGCATATATCCATATTCCACCTCAGTCTCTACGAGGGCAAGATGCAGAAGGGATTGTTAAGGAGACAGAACCTGTTGTAGGCATCCTTGGCACACTTCAAACCTTAAGTTATAGTATACATAGGGAAGTTGTTCCAGTAAGGGCCATAGGCAAGACTGCAGCACACTCATACACCAGGGGCCCAAGGACAATAGCTGGTACGATGGTGTGGGCTACTATGGATCAATATGTATTAGCAGATGCCCTTAGATTTACATACACAGATGAATGGGACCCATCCTCAATATTAATAGACCAGATACCTCCATTTAACATAATAGTAACGTTTAATAATGAGTATGGAGATGTCTCTACTATGGGCTTATATGGGATAAGGATGGTAAATGAAGGGTCGACTTTTAGCGTAGACGACATAATGACAGAGCAAACAAATACATACGTTGCTGGAGACATGGATCTTCTTCACAAGGGACCTCCTTTTAGGAATATGAAAACATTTGAGGCTCTTAGGTCTGGAAGTCAGATACTAATGAAAGAAGCTAGAAAGAGAATGGAAGCTCATAGGAGCCCATTCTTATAATGTGGAGGTATAATGGGTTCTTTAGATAACTTCGTCAATGGCCCTCGACCGGCTGAGAAAAAATATATATCTAGTGATGTGCAAGCTTTTTCATATTACTCTGGATCTCAGATATCAATCTGGTTTGGAGATATATGGGTTGAAGATGTTACACAGATATCGTTTCAGTATAATCAAGAAAAAAGGCCCATATATGGATATGCTTCACAATACTTTGACGCGGTGGCAAAAGGTCAAGTTTTAATACAGGGGAATTTTGTTGTAAACTTTAGGGAAAAAGGATATCTAAGTTACATAATAGCCAATCTCCCTAAATTAGAACAAAGTTTAGATACAACCCAGAGCGGTCAAGATTACAATGAGAAACTAAAGGTTGTAAGGGGAATGGTTACGACTCACCTTAGAAATGGAACGTTTGGTCCTGGAACTTTTACCGAGATAGAGGAACTGGCAAAAAAGGATAACTTTTGGGAACAAGCAGAGTTGTATGAAAATGTCATATGGGGAGACGGTCTAGAAGACAAGGAAACACCAAAATACATAGCGACACCAGATGTTCTACAGCACGATGATTTTCCAAGGGGATTTAACATATTAATAACATACGGAAATCTCGGAGCCAAAGAAACATACACACTACAAGACATGACCACCTCTACTACGAAAGCCCTTAATGGGGTTCACCTATTAGGTTCCTCGCAGGTTATAAGAGCTACTGGAGAACCAGTGCAAGAAGCATACTCCTTCATGGCGAAGGGTATGGATAATTATGTAGGTACTTCATTCTAACTAAAAAAGGAGAAATAAAATGGAAGAAATTACTCAAGAAATGATTGCTGAGTGGAAATCGAAATACGGAGAGATATACCAAGTAAACCTTGGTGGTCAAGCATTTGTGTATAGGCCTTTAAAGAGAGTCGAATACAAACAAATTATAGGAACGGCTGAAGCTAATAGATCCTTCAGCGAAGAGCAGATAGTTCAGAAATGTCTTATACACCCGAAGGCAGACGCAGCGACGTTGGCGTCCGAAAAAGCGGGTACCATATCCACACTCACAGATCTTATAATGGTTGCAAGTAATTTTGGTGTAATGGAAGAACCAATTAAATTATAACTCAGGAGTGGGAATGGAAATAAAAGATCTTCCACTTAAAATAAGAGAGAAAGCATCAACTCTTAAGAAAAAATGGCCCAATATATACTGTCTTAAGTTAAAGGATACTTATATGATAGTTCGTCCCATGACTAGGGGTGAATTTCTATTCTTTCTTGACCTGAGCCAGTATATGCTAGGGCTAGAAGAAGACTTTGTGTTTGATGAATGCGTTTTATATCCAAAGTTTAACGAGACAGAAAAGAGTAACTCTCATGCTGGTCTTGTTGCGGATACAGTTAAAACCATTCAGGACATTTCAGCTTTCCTATCTCCAGACAACATGGAGGATATGATAGTTGAAAATAGGAACAAGATGGAGCTGGCCGACAGTCAGATATTGGCCACCGTATGCAAGGCATTCCCTCAACTAACAGTTGACAAAATAAACAATTTCGACGCCCAAAAACTAGCTTATTACTTAGCTCTTGCAGAAGAGATACTGGGAGTTAAGTTAGAGTTCACAAAACAAACAGAACAAAAACAAAATTCTACAATAGATTTTATGACTGAAAACAAAGACCTCAAGGGACAAGGTTTCGGAAATGGATTCCCTAGAGGTAAAAATACGTCATAAAACTTGTGGGGGATACGCTTTCCTAGCTTATCCCCTTTTTTATAGGAGTAGAATATGCCACGAAATTTATCAGACTACCAGAGCAAACTATTTAGAGACCAAGAAGATAGGGAGACTCGCCACATAGACCTAGATGGCAAGTTCATACTTCAGTCTGATTCCGGCCTGGGGACGGCCAGAGACATGAGTTCGAGGCATTTATATACAGGGCGAGGAGACAATACTGCAAGAAGCATTCACGGAAAGTTCTATACTAACTTCAAGGGTCAAAGAAGAAGTAATATTATACATGAATTTGATACAGCT
>QNDS01000170.1 GCA_003644925.1 Candidatus Fermentibacterota bacterium | reverse complement strand
CTGTTAGATGGATTATTAACAGATATAGAGGCCTCGTCCAGCTTTGCGGGCTTCATGCCGAAGTAAAACTTCAGATGACGAGGTACTTATACGCGAGCCTGACGAAGATAAACTCCTGAACGTATATTCCGACTAATATGGTCGGTTTAGTAAGATACTTGACGGCTATTATAGGAATTAGTAAATATAGTTATTGGATTCTGACTGATAGCATTGGTCAACGGAATCCTGAGAAACATGCACGCCTGTGGTGACCCGAATCGCCCAACCCGTCCTCCTCGATTGAGTTGCCGCCAGGCAATAAGGGGGGGAAAAGATGAAAATCCTGTTTATCTTTCTTGTGGTGCTTGTGCCTGTGCTTACCGCTCAAACGGTACTTTTCAGTGATGATTTCAGCGATGGTAATGCCGACGGCTGGTTTGTTCTAATGCCGGAAGGCACCTATTCAGTCAACGACAGTCTTAGATACCAGATATCGTACACTGGTGTTGAAGATGTGGATCCAACCGTAGTGCGGGGGGACAGCGCCGGGATATACATGACCACCAGCAACTACTCGGTACTGCTTGAAGGTGTGGGTCATTCTCCTTCGGACTACATCGGTGTTTTCGTTCGCGGAACCTTCTCTCATACCGGGTATACCTTCTTTCTCAGGTATACCTACAATGATATCTGCATCCTAAGACACGATGGGGAAGGTCAGTGGACTTTTATTGCTCTGGAAAGTTACGCTGTTTCATGTGATGAATTCTACTGGATGCGATTCGAGTGCGATGAAGACAACCTTAGGGCGAAAGTATGGCAGGGTACTACCGGAGATGAGCCTGCTGAGTGGCTGATAACAGCGATAGACGATACTTACAGCAACTGCGGATTCATGGGCTTCCTTACGGGTCGCTACACTTCATCCCCGGGAGACAGTGATGCCGAACTGGACAACGTTGTTGTAACCGGTTTACCGCTGTCATTTGACCAGTCGACCTGGGCCGGGATCAAGTCCATCTTCTAAAACCAGGGTGGTACTTTCAGGCTCCGAACCGTCAACCGAAGCGAACAGAAGTTCGTTGACATACTTAAACGAAAATCCATAATTCCCGGTGGGAAGATTGTAGCTCTCGATAAAAACGCCACCCATGTCATATACATAGACCATGCTGCCGTCCCAGGTGAATATCCTGTCACCATCGGTACCGACCGCATTATTAGAGGGAGTGCCGCAAGTGACGGCCGACCCGGAATACTAATTCAGACGCACCATACGGATCGAGGATGTTCCCTGAGCCGATTTCAGCTGGATAAAGAACACTCCCTGCGGCAGACCGGACAGATCTATCGATACACTGTAGCTTCCCGCATGAACGTACGCTAGTGGCAGTGGAGTTACAACCCTGTGTCCGGCCATATCGTAGATAACGATCTCGGTATATCCATTGGATCTAAGCTCCAGTTCGATGCTAGCACTTCCGCGGCATGGGTTTGGAAGGACTTCCAGGACGTCAGCAACACCAACACCCGGTTCCTCTTCATTGATTCCCGTTAAACTCTCTGCGTAGTCAAGCAGTGCGAGGAACACCGAGGAGAGGCATGTAGATCCGCTCTTGTTCAACAGCACTACAACCCCGGTGTTCTCCAGAGGCATAAAGCCGTATGCAGTATTGACTCCAGCATCCCCACCAGTGTGCGTCCAGACGATGTGGGAGCCCAATAAACGCCTGAACCATGTCAGCCCCATCTCATCGTTCAGTTCCGGGCACTGCAGCGTTTTAACCTCTGCGATAGTAGCAGAGTCCAGCATCTGATACCCGTTTACCAGGCCGTTGTTCAGATAGGCGATCAGCATCTGCGCCAGCTGAAGCGAACTTGTCCTCATCTGTCCACAGGGGTAGTCGGGATAGCCGTAGTATCCATAAGGTTCCCAGTTATCGCCAATCCACTGGTAAGGCATTGCCACATGGTTAGTGTCCAGGTCAGCAATGAACCAGGAAGTCTCGTACATGCCCATTGGGTCGAACAGGTATTGGTTCGAGTACTCGTCAAAGGGCATGGCTGCTATCTCCTCTACTACATACCCAAGCAGGGCATAAGCCTCATTGCAGTAATGAAATTCCTCGCCAGGGGGCACTGTGTAAAAATTGTTGTTTGCATCGTAGTACTTACCTGTTGGATCGAAATAGTCAAACAGATACTCTCCCAATGGAATGGGAGAATCTCCTAATGTGTAGAGACTTATCATCACATTCCAGTTATCCTTAAGTGAGGAAGTATGAGTAAGGAGGTTCCATATTGTTATGACACTGTCCGGGTAGAATGGATTGAAAACCTGCAGATCCGTCAGGTGATCGTTCACCGGGTCCGAGAGTTCAAGAAGCCCGTCTTCCCGGAGCTGCAGGATTGCAGCTCCGGTGAATGTTTTCGAGATGGAAGCCATCATAAAAAGTGTAGAATCGCCAGCCAGTATCTCCGGCTGTACCCTCTGATATCCGTGAGCGAAAGACCAGATCACCTGGTCATCGTGCACGATGCAGGCTGCAAGACCCGGCACATGAAAGGTTTCCATCTCGCTTACAATGAAATCCTCAATGCTGTCCAGTGGAGCGGCGAAGGAAGTCATCGAAGGTTCAAAAAGCTGCTGACAGTACCCGGGAGGCAGATGTGACTGAAGATCGGAGGATATCCCGAACAGCACGATTGTCATAAGGCTGGTGTAAACATTGAGCATGATAACTTCCTTCTTAACTTCTTCTATTTCACCCTGCAGGTTGACCAGGCGTACTAAAAGATCGCCTTGATCGCTCCCCAGGTTCCCACTTCCAGCGACCCAAGCGGGTCGTACACGATAACGCTGTCGAAAGCGGCGTGATTTTGAACAAGTCCCCAGCTCTGGCAGCCTATCAGGATGGAGCCGGGATCACTGTATGTGTAGTCCAATGCGGAAAGATGGTAATCTGCCGGTTCGTCACCAAGAATACCCGGCCACACTTTACCCTGAAGATGCCCCCCCTCGAGTTTGAATCTAATCCAGTATTCATTTCCGAATACAAGCGAGAATGGCTCAGTATCCAGCACCTCAAAATTGAAACCGGGGCCGTCATGACGGAACAGCACCATATCTTGATCGTTGTATCTCAGCCAGAGAGCATACCCTTGTCCAATGTTGATCGGATCCCCCATCCTGGCTCCGAATCCGACATGCGTGGTTGCGTCCCATGCCACAGCCTTGCAGTAGAATGAGTAGTCCGGTATGGACATCACATGAGGAGGAGCTGTCTGGTCATCCCCGTTCAGGGAGTAGACTCCTCCGTTATCGTAGTTGATCTCCATGTGGTACCATCCACTGTCTATATAATGGCTTGCGGAATCCGCAAAGGTTGAGTACTCGGTCCAGCCGACAGCTAAGCTGTCTTCAAAGTAATCCTCAAACAGTATGCCTGCGCCTGATACAGCGCAAAGAGCAAGCAAAAGAATGAAATACCTGAACATTCCCCTCCCCTTTCTGAACCGGCAGGACACCGTGCCTTGCCGCTAAAAAGGACTGGCGGGAACGTGATGGCAGTTACAGTGAATACCACTAATGAGGGATAGAGCAGCCATAGCATAGCCGCCATCCTTCAATTATCATAATAATACTAGGTAATATCCATTGTCAATACTATAAACAACATATGTAAATAATACATACTATACTCATAGGGATTTAGCTTTTCACGGTCCTGATCCGGCATCCCGCCTCTGCTGAATGATCGCAACTCCCGAACCGTTTACACCCTGAAAGTCAGGTTGTCCGAATAAGTCCGACGGGTATCATTACTTCATTCGAATGGAAGCACGGTAATGGTTACATTGTCTCCGGAATTCACAGTAAGTGAAGCGTCCTGCATGAAGTAATCATCGAAGGAATGCCCGTAACAAAGCCCATCCAGTGAGTTCTCATGTAGAACAGCCGCGTAATGATTGAACTCTGTAGCGTTTGAATCGGGCACAGCCTGATAGTAGTACTGAGGCAGGCCCTGGTTGGGAGGAGTGCTGTCCCCCCATTTCGCAGGATTGTATAGAACTCCCCTGTTCACCGCTGCGCCTATCAGCCCTGCGAAGGTTGCGCCTGAACTGTCAGAAGGTGTATATGGAATAGTATTCCCCGCAACAGTCATGGTGCTTATACTATCCAGGGTTACGGTAACACTGGAACCACCAACATCGCACAATGCAGTTAGCCCATTATCTCCCACTAGATTGATATCGCTGTAGGAGAAAGCTCCATAGGTGAACTCCCCTCCGGGGATCTCCGCAGATGCCAGTAACGGCAATCCAACAGAAATGGCCTCACCCAGACAGTCCTGCAGGGAATCGGGGTTGGTCATGAATTGCTTTGGCGAGAAGAACCTGACAATATCACCTCCACTTCCTCTGAGACAGAAATTACTATAGGGACCAGGCATTGCTTCAAGTGCCTGCATAAGTGACTGTCTGGTGACGGTCCCCTTGAACCCAACAGTGACACCGCCTGACTCGAGCTGCATTGGAATTGCGATAAAATCGACACAGGTAAGGTTCCAGGTCGCGTTCCAGCCCATCTCTACTTTGTCGTAGATATGCTGGTATGTGGCAAGATTCGGAGCGCCTGCAAAGGCCGTATCTCCAAGGTACATCCTGCAGCCAAAGCCGCTGGAATACTCCGGGAACGCGAAGGAGAGTGAATTTCCTGCCTCCACGGAAACCATGCAATCCGATGCGTCAAAACTTGTGGTCCATGAGGACGAATCTCCAATGTTCTTCAACCAGAAATTGTCAGCTCTATTAATGATCACATATAAACTTTCACCGGAGTTATTCACAAGTACGACCGAAATATGAGACCCGCTTCCTCCCGAAGTTCCCGTAACATCATCTCCACAGGAACTCAGTATCACAACCACAAACACAAGAACAGGAATCAGTCTAGTCAACATTACAGACCTCTTTCTCTGATAGTAAGTGCTCGTTAAAGAAATCCAGCATGGCTCCCCATGCCTTGATCATAGCTATTGAGCTCAGCTCCGTATCGGAGGTAGTGAAGATGAGATTTCTACACGTCTCGGCGCTGGGAATGTAAGGCATGCATACAAGGTGCCCTGCACCTTCCTCCCTCAGGTATTCATGTGAATGAGGGTGATTATGCTCTTTTAATCTTTCAACAACAACGTCCGAGAAATCCGCAGAAGGCCAGACCTGATCATCAGTACCAGCCACAAGAAAGACAGAGCCGTTGATATTTTCAACCTGTATTGTATATGGTGCTTTATCATCAATAGCTTTCAGGCCATTCTCATAGCTTCTTCGGAACGCTACCTTTCTTCCTGTAAACAGCTTCAGCATAGTCTTCAACGGTAATTTCATCGGAATGTAAGGCAGAATCTTCCCTTTGCGCGTCCAGGAACTGCTCGGACGCCCGAAACGTAATCCCTGCCAAACGTATGAGCTCCCGGAAAATGCAGCAACAGCTTTGATCCGGGGGTAGAGGGAGCTCAGGAGAAGAGCCAGTTCACCGCCCTTTGAGTATCCGTAGACACCAATTCGGTCTGTATCAACGGACTCATGCTTCTGCAGCCATGCAAGACCTCTTTCGAAAAATTCCACCGGGATTTCATTCAGTTCCTTTGGAAGTGAGCCCACGCCAAAATACCCAAGTGTAAAGGCCGCAAAACCATGAGCTGCAAGAAGGGAAGCACGAGGTTCATTGAGCCCGCCGCCTGATCCGCTCAGGCAGATCACAACAGGATACGGCCCGGCGCCCTCAGGAAGGAATAGCGTCCCTGTAACTCCATCCAGGTCTACCGGTTCACGAATTAATCCGCTCTCCTGTGAACTGTATCTTCTTCTGATGTTTGCGCTGCCAACTGTTTTTCCGTCACTATCGACGGTTACATTAATATTCAGAGGCGCAGCGGTTGTCTTGGCAAACATAGGAACTGATTGCTTGACATCTCCGCCCGGGCGCATGGACCACAGGATAGCTGACGGATCCGCCTGCGTGAATGTACCGGAACGGGGTGCCTGGTTCGAAAGATCAACTGAACCTGAATCATCACTTCTGAAAACTCCCCAGGACATCCACACAATACCCGCATCATCCTGAACTTCAGCCCGTACCGTAATTTCCTGAGCAGGGGACAAGCCGGTAATATTTACTGTGCGCAGCGGCTGGTCTGCCAGGGATTCCCGGGGTTGAATCTCAATCTGACATTTTTCACTCATGCTTATCCTCTCATAAAAGCATTGCTCTCTATCAAGAACATTTCTTCCCTGCCTTACACTCTATATATATGTGTTTGAATACGGGAAAGAGCTGGCCGAAACGGGCAAAGCACCGTTATTACACGCCCAGGGACAAAGCCCTGGGCGGTCGATACACAGACCATCACTAATACTGGTAATTAAAGCTCTTCCTTAGATATATCCCACTTGATACCTCTCTTTTTCAACCCCTTAAGCATATAGTCAATACATTCGGGATATTTGCCCATATATTCCGGCGGGGATATCCCTTTTTGAGCATATAGCCCATTAGCGATCATTCGAATTGCGAGAGTGGCTGTATACCCTGTAGTTCGAGCCATTGAGATCACATCAGTATCTGGGCAGTATTTATCATGCATATCAATTGTGTATCTCATTTTCCGTCCATCTTTATTTCCCTCAATAATGGACTGAAAAATGGTAATATCACCCTCTCCCGGATTCAGT
>QNDS01000169.1 GCA_003644925.1 Candidatus Fermentibacterota bacterium | reverse complement strand
TATGATGGATAGAAATTCGAAGACGGCATAAAGGATTGATTAAGAACCCGGAGAGGCTGAGTGATGTCAGGCTTGCCTGTGAGGGCGACCGGCAGGCCTTCGGCAGGTTGATCGATGACTACGGCGGGCTTGTGTACACTCTTCTGCAGCGTATGGTTCGTGACAACGACACCGCTGAAGACCTGGCACAGGACACGTTCGTAAAAGCCTGGACCAGGCTTCGAAGCCTCCGCAGGCACGCGAGTTTTCCTTCGTGGATATGCTCGACCGCCCGGAGGACAGCGCTGGATTATATGCGCACAATCAGAGCCAGGAAGGAGGTAAGCATGCCTGAGGAAAGCTTCGTGGATACCCCGGATGAGCGTAAGCCAGAGCTATCAGCAGAAGGTATCACCCTTCTCGAAGAAGCTGTAGGCAAGCTCTCCGTCCGGGATAGACAGCTAATTACACTGGCATACTGGAACGAGCTGAGTTTTACTGATGTCGGGCGCATCATGGGCATACCGGAGCCTAACGTACGCGTATACCTTCACCGGGCCAGAAAAAGGCTGAGAGAACACTTGAGAGGACACGAGAATGAACTCCTGCAGCAGATCAACTAGCGTACTTTCCTACCTTCTGGGTGAGCTGGACGAGGACGAGAGGGTTCTCTTCGAAAAACACCTGGACAGCTGCTCCATCTGCAGTGATGAACTGGAGCTTGAGCGTATACTGCAGAGCAGGCTTGTTGAATGCACGCAACCGGACACAGCACCGCCTGAACTCAGGCTGACCGTACTGAAGAGAACCCTGACAGTGCAAAAGCCACGATTCCCTTTCTGGCAGATCGCGGTAACGCTTCTTTCCGGCACAGCGGCACTCCTTGTTCTGCTGCAAGTCTTGAGCGGCTCACGCCTGCTCGAAACCAGCTTCAGAACACTGATACGTTTTGTCGATGAAATATTCATAACTCTCGTACAGGCAAATTCTCTTCCCCTGATGATCTGTTCAGGAATTGCACTGATAGGGATCACCACGACAGTGGCTTCGCTGTTGCCGGAGGAGTAGATGCATGTTCAATTTTTTTCAATAATGAGAGGATCATCATGAAATTCCAGATCATTTGTACGCTCTGCGGGATGCTTATAGCCTTAGTTTCAGGTTGCGGAGATGAACCTGAAGTTGTTGTTATCGCCGAGCAGCCGGATGAAATGATAGAGCTGTCAATCCATTTCAGTATCGGTGTAGAGATGGGCGACAGCACAGAGGTCTTCGGTTCTATTACGGATGTATGTCATGATACCGCCGGGCAGATACTCGTTCTCGACCAGACTCTCTGCGGAGTGAAAGTGTTCAGTGATGATGGTGAATATATCTGTCAGATCGGCCGCAATGGTTCAGGTCCGGGGGAAATGCTGATGCCGCTTTACGTTGCCGGCCTGAATGATGGCAGAATTCTCGTGCACGACCCGATGAATAATGCTTTCATATCCTACGACAGTACGTTCAGCTATTTAGAGAACATCTCTCTCTGGAGCAATGGCCCTCCTCTTGAAACCTGTGCTGTTGCCGGGAGCAGCTATGCGGGGGTTGTGCTGGAATTCGACATGGAGACAGACCAGCCGATGATAATCCGGACTCTTGCAACATACAGCGTTAACAGGGAACCTGATGTCCTGTACTACGAGGATGAAGTGCCTTTCGATTTCGCGGATTTCACAAGCGTACTCAGCAGCATGATGTTCTCTTTCTCCCTCACAGGAGACAATCAAGGGCGATTCTTTTACTCTCCGACATCCAGCGAAACCTACGAAGTGTTCGCCTTCAACGCAGATGGAAGCGATCTCTTTCACATCACCAGAGACATTCCACGTGTTGAAAAGACCGCGCAGGAGATGGAAGATGAGATCATGTACGTTGAAAGCTGGGCGAACAGAATAGGCATGCAGGGTGTTGTAATAGAGTGGGAACCGAACCCCTACAGAACATTCATCAAGGCTCTTGGTGTAGACGGTTCAGGACATCTATGGGTCGCTAGAGGAACCGAGCTTAAACCGGTTTTCGACGTATACGATATCTCAGGCGCTCACCTGTTCACAGCAAGGCTTCCGGTTGAGAGCGGCAGTTGGAAGTTCCATATCGACAGTTACGGCATCATCGGCTGGGAAGAGGATCCTCCTGATGGATTCCAGAAACTCTACATCATCGATTTCCCAGTCAATTCATAAGTCAGTATCTGTTCTAATTGGATTCGTTGGTAAACAGATAAAGCCCTTCAATAGTCTGGTAGTCATAGTAGAATACGACACCGTGGGCTGCAGGCTGGGCCGGGTGCTCCGGGACGGATTGTACATATACCTTCACATAATGACCATTTGAAAGCCCGCAGAAGATAACGTCACCCGGAATGATGTATCCGGTAACCCACCAGTTGGTGCCGGCAGGATAACCGTAAACGTTGCCTGCGTCCATCATGTCAGTATGATTTCCGTTTCCGAAGGGGCCATTATCACCCGAATAGAAACCGCAGGGACTCTGGGGCCAGCCGCCATCGTAACAGTATATGTCCTGGTTGAAGGAAGTGCTTGGAGCCAGCCCTGTTTGTCCTGAGGTAGCACCGAAAATGAACCCTGAGTGCTCGTAGGCCGGGGCATGGTTATCCCATATAGTGTAGGTAGTGATGATCTGGTTGGGCATAGTGCTGACTTCGTTGGAGTATCCAGCTGAGGAGCTGGTTCCCTTGTATGCTGTTACTGCGTAGTACCCGGCGGAAGATGCAGTATGGGTAAAGCCGTTTGTGGTTACATCACCTACCTCTGCCCAGTCGGCTCCCGAAATCGCTTTGAACCAGACTTTGTATCCGTCTATCTCAGTCATCGCTGTCCAGGAAAGAACAACATCTCTTCCTGCGGAAGCCGGGTCTATTGCAAGACCGGTTACATCGGGCAGGACTCCTCCTGTTGAATCTATGTAAACCGTTATCTCATTACTCCAGCTGAACATATCTTTATTGTTAGCGGTCATCAGCGCGTAGTAATAGGTGAAATCCGGAGTAACTCCGTCATCGGTAAATGTTGTGTCCCAGGCTTCAGAAATAGTACAAATACGCTCGGCATAGCTGGTGTCATTCTGGATGTTCGGTGTTTGTGACCGGTAAAGCCTGTAGGAGTCAAAATCATCATCGGGGCACTGGGACCAATACAGATCGACCACGCTGGAAACCACCGAATCAGCTGATAGTATTGATGCTGTTGGTGCCGTTCCGGGAGTACTGATCGAATCTTCATTGCTCCAGACACCGTTATCATTAATATCAGTTGTTTGAAGGGCATAGTAATACTGTGTGGTCCAGTCTACAGTACTATCTACATATTCGGATTCGTTAACATCGCTGATGACTCTAAGAATTGTTGCCGCGGAAGGATCGGAAGAGATTCCGGGGGATTCGGATCTATAGAGAATGTAGCTTTTGAAGGCCGCTTCACCGCAAATCGTCCATGAAGCAGTCACTTCACAGCTTCCCTTTGAATTAATATCAACTGCCCGGGTATCATCCTCTCCGATTTTGGAAGAATCTCCCGTAAATTCCACTGATAGCGTTGACGGAGTTATGCCAGGACCCGATGGCCCAGTACTCTCTTCTCCACAGGAAATTACCAGAACGAATGCGGCTATTAACGACAGGAATATTCCTGCTTTCATTATCATCCTCCAAAAACCGGTATGTAACTATAAACGACCCCAGTATAGTATTACAGCTGTATTATATAGAGTCAAGCGCCATAAACGTTTGAATCGACCACTGATTCAGCTTCCAGTATTCACAAAGGACTTTGACAGGTGAATCGTTCGGCGAGAACGGGTCCCTCCTGAAGAACTACAGGAAAACACCGACTATCTCCAGGATCGGAGTCCGGTATTATATTCTGACTTGTACAGAAAATCTCAGCGAACTGAAAGGTCTAAATGCAAGTAATTATGCTGTCGATCCTCATCTTATCCGGTATGAACCCCAGGATTGCTCCGGATAGAATGAGCACATTCACGTTCTCCGGGGGATATGGCAACAGAACCGGAAGTAATGCCGTATCCGGCTCCATCGCTTTGAGAACCAATCTTGTAGTACACCTCTCACGTTCACTGGAGGTCGGGCTTGATGGCGGTTTCTACGACATAGAACAGGAAGATTTCCCCGGATGGGGGGATTTCCCCCTAAAAAAAGGCATCATTCATGCGGGGATCATCGGGCGCTATATCACTCCGAGTTCCCGATGGAGGATGTTCCTTGAGATCGGATCCGGATACTATTCGTGGAACCAGAACTTTCTTGGATACAGCGCAGGAGGAGGAATACGATACGTTCCAGCCGTATCAAGTCATTTCTATTTCCTTGAAGGTAAGTGGCATGACAACATCCAGAATCTGTCTGAACCTTCTCCGGGATTCTATTCGATAACTGCAGGGCTGGGTCTGTCATGGTAAACAGCAAAGCACTTCTACGTACAATATCTGCAGTCCTGATTGTTACAATGCTGGTCTCCTGTGGTTCCGTTACTGTTACCCGTCTGCCCTCAACCGCCGAACAGAGGCTGTCAGCAATTCTATCCCTGGATCCGGGGAACGCTATACAATATTCTGCAAACGGGTCCGGCGATCTATATGAAGGAGTCCTCCAGGAACTGACAGAAGACAGTTTGTATTTATGGTTCAATGATGCTGAGATCAGCATTGGAACAGGTGAAATAGATTCCCTCTGGGTCAGACAGAGGTCGGTAAGATCCGGCATAAAAACAGGTGCGATAATCGGATGGTCCGCCGTCACCGGTTACGCCATTCTATTTATTCTATACATTGATGCAACAGAAGATAAGAGTTACGCCAACCTTCTGCTGGCTCCTCTTATTGGGGTTTTTTGGGCTGTTGGAGGCGGGGGAGTGGGCGCCTGTGCTGGTGCAGCCTGCGCCACCGGGGAACGCCTCTTCTGGACAACAGGTGATGAAAAAGAGGTCAGAGTTTCACGCACCTTCTAACTGCCCGCTCTCCACACGCATCAACCACGATCATGTAGCAGCCGCCAGGTAGAGATGCTTCTGGATTCCAGATCAGAGTGTGTTCGCCGGATGACATGGAACCCGCCTCAAGGATTTCCACCAATCTGCCCGAGAGGTCGTAGACAGACAATTGCGCTTCACCAAACTCCGGCATGCTGTAACTGATACTCAGACTGGATGTGAAAGGATTCGGGTTGGCGCACAACCCAAGCAGGCTGGAGGGTGGAGGGTTGATTCCTGTACCGGTAACGGTGAAGTTAACAGTGTCTGCGGCAACAGCAACGCCCCCGTCGAAGGATGTCACTATCAGCTCGTTAGCTCCCACTTCCGCGAACAGATCGTCAAGGTATGTGTATTTCAGGCCTGTGCCGAATGCGTAAAGATTACCGTCGGTACCTGCTATGTACATGACCCCGTCCGTAATGGCAGGGCTGGATACGATTCCATACGGTCCTGTATTAGTCATGTAACTCCATACCACCTGGCCGGTTTCACAGCTCAAAGCAAATACGCGGGCGCTATCAGCATAGTAGTTGCTGCCCTCACCGTAGAAGACTATTCCATCGGCAATGCCGGAAGAACCGTGCTCCACGCCCGGCACCGACCAGATGGTGCTGCCATTGGACGCATCAAGGCAGTGAAAGGAATCCACCTGATCTCCAAAGTACAATCTGCCGTCGTGATAGGCAATAGTCGCTGAAAGGTAAGTACCAGGAGTAATATCAACCTCCCAGACGGTAATCCCTGTCATAGCATTTATTGCCCGTGTTCTGCTGTCTTGGCCATTTATGTAGATCACATTGTCCACAACGACAGGAGATGAGTCCCAGTAACCTCCATAGCTATCGGTGTTTTCCCATACGAGCGAGCCCGTATTGGAATCCAGGGCATACAAAGAACCCATGTAAGCCGGGATAAATACCATACCGCTGCATACCGTCAAACAACTGGCAGTATACCCGGAGATCGTTTGCGACCATATCTCTGCGCCCGTTATCGCATTGAAGCAATAGATATATGATGTGCTCTGAGAGTAGCTTGCCCGCCCGCAGTACACTCTGCCGCCAACCACAGCAGGTGTGCTTCCATCAGCATCGGCAGCAGCTGTTGCCCATATCCTTTCTCCGGTCAGGGCATCCAGACACCAAAGCGAATCGCTGGCGGTGTAAAGGTACCCGTCCTTAACGGTAACAGCGTCATCCGTATAACCAGTACGGTATTTCCAGATCAATTCGCCTGTAGCAGCATCAAGAGCGTAAAGAGAATCGGTCCCGTAATTGGAAGGGTAGTACACAATTCCATCCACTATTATCGGCGTGGGGAACTCGTGGTAATCTCCGGTGACCGGTGCTGTCCAGAGTATTGTAGTGTCTGTCGGAGCAGGTGATTCCGAATAGCCATGATGAAGGTCATTCTGCATATATGTGTACCAGTCGGTGTTCAGCCGGGGGACCTGCACCAGAGGCTGCCCATTAAGTGAGTGCGAAACAGAATCAGGAATCTCATTATCGTTCTCTACAATTGCCCGTACGGTAAGCCAGTCGCCGTCATAGGTACCGCCGTCAACTGGTTCTGTGATCGTCAGGCTGGTTGCGGAAATCAGGGCTGCTGCAATAAAAGTTCCGGCAATCATTCTGGGCTCCTATTCATTGTAGTGCTATTTCTGTTCGCTGTTCTCAATATATTGATAACATGGGCCTGAATACACTCCTGAAATATTTGCTGCAAGAGCTTT
>QNDS01000168.1 GCA_003644925.1 Candidatus Fermentibacterota bacterium | reverse complement strand
TATCCTCCTGTACTGATTGAGAAAAATATTACTAACTTTTCCTGCAGAGTCAATTTTTTTATCCAGCTTAATAATTTATGTATATTTTGATACTTGTTCTATTGAAATATGTACTTTTCAAGCTGTTATGTGGCAGGCTCACCTGTCAGCATGCATAATGCGTATTGGAGGAATTCCGATGATGATTAAGGTGGTTGCTCTATTCATTCTGGTCTCATGTTTCATTCCGGCTTTATTCGCTCAGGAGTATGACCAGCTCGTAATGGAAGCCTCCAGCAGGATGCTGGACTCTGATTATCAGGCTGCGCTGGATCTCTACCGGCAAGCCTTCATGGCCGAAGAGGGCGATGTCTTTGACCTGTATAACGCTGCTTGTGCTGCCGCCGTTTGCGATAGCCCCGATGCGGCGTTCATGTATCTCGAAAAGGCAGCCAACAGCATTCTTGTCGAAAAGGAGTGGCTTGAGGAAGACGAGGATCTTTTGAGTCTCCACTCAGACAATCGATGGTTTACCCTGCTTGCATCGATTGATTCCAGGATTGATTCCGTTCTGACCTCATTACCGGAAGAACACCCGCAGGGTCCTGTAATTGAATTACCTCAGCCCCGCTTATCAAGCGATGTTTCGGTGGAGGAGGCTATGCAGAACCGGCGGTCAATCCGTTTCTATGAGGATTCACCACTGACCATCACAGAGGTTTCACAGCTCCTGTGGTCTGCTTACGGGCTGAGCTACCCGGTCGAGAACGCACCGGATTTCCTGCGCGGCGGTCTCAGAACAGCTCCATCGGCCGGTGCATTGTATCCTCTGGATCTATATCTGGTAGCCCGTAACGTAACGGACCTCGATCCCGGGATCTACCTGTACAGATCCGAAACGCATGAGCTCATACTCATTGCAGGTGAGTATTCCTGGGAGGAGTTCAGCAATGCGGGGTTTAATCAGCTTCATTTCGAAACTGCAGCTGCCGCAATTGTTTATTCTGCTGTTTTTGAGCGGTGTACAGATATATACGGAGATCGCGGCGCGGAACGTTATGTGTGCATGGATCTGGGGCATTCAGCCGAAAACATATACCTTCAGGCTTACGCTTTGAATATAGGAACTTGCGCCATCGGTGCCTTCAGCGATCTGGCTCTGAAACAGGTGATCCGTATGACCAGGGCCGAAGTGCCGCTTTATATCATGCCGCTCGGTAAGGTGTGATCTCCTTAATATACGCATCCGGGACTGGATAACCGGATTGGAACTTCCATCTCAATTATCTGCATTCCTGAGGGTACCTTATATTACTGGATATAGAGTATCAGATTCTGCCTGAATGGGAACACAGCACAGGGAATCCTGATCATTACTACCGCAATTAGAAATATCTATCACTTCTTGGAAATAAGGTTTTATGAGTAAAAGGATCGGCATAGACATGGGATCCGTCAGCACGAAAGTCGTACTTATGGACGGAAATACCATCACCTCCGCCATTTATAGAAGGCACCACGGTAAACCTGTCGATTCCCTTGTGGCCATCCTCTCTGACCTTGAGGGCTGGGAGGGAAGCCGGGTTTCGCTCACCGGCAGCTCGGCGCGGAGCACGTCATCCATCGCAGGATGCAAGGTCATCAATGAGGTAGTTGCCCTCGCAGCTTCTATTCCGCTGTACTGCCCGCAGGTAAAATCAGTAATCGAAATGGGGGGACAGGACTCAAAGCTCCTTCTTTTCAGGCAGACTTCAAATGGACTTGTCTTTGATGATTTTTCCATGAATTCAGTCTGCGCAGCCGGAACAGGATCATTCTTAGACCAGCAGGCTTCAAGGCTGGGACTTAAAACTGAAGAACTCGGCAACCTGGCCCTTCAATGCAGTCATCCGCCGCGGATAGCAGGGCGATGCAGCGTATTCGCCAAATCGGATATGATACACCTCCAGCAGATAGGTACACCGGTATCCCACATTGTAGCCGGTCTCTGCTTTGCTGTTGCAAGGAATTTCAAGAGTTCAATTGCTTCTGGAAGGGACTTTCGTCCTCCCGTTGCGTTCGTAGGCGGTGTAGCTGCAAATCAGGGAATGGTCAATGCCTTCCGGGAGGTACTCGGCAGTGAGTTTTCGGATCTTATCATACCGGAGAATTACAGATGCCTGACAGCAGCGGGAGCGGCTCTGGCTGCTGATGAGGGCGAGTACAGCGTTATCGATCACGATTTCACCCGCAGGCTTCTCAATATTGAAATAGGGAGCAGTGAGGAAACTGCTCTTCATCCTCTTAAAAGCTACTCTATCATACACCCTCAAAGCAGGGAAATACCTGAAAACAGCAGCGAACCGGTCTATTTAGGTATCGACGTCGGCTCTATAAGCACAAATCTCGTGGCTATAGGAGAGAGTTCAGGAGATCTCCTCGCATCCGAATATCTGATGACTGCCGGAAGACCGCTGGAAGCAGTAAAAAACGGGCTTTCAAGGCTTTCCCATACACTGGGCAGTGACAGGGAAGTTCTCGGAGTTGGTACTACCGGCTCAGGACGCTACATGACAGGTGACTTCACAGGTGCCGATGTAGTCCGGAATGAGATAACAGCCCAGGCAAGGGCCGCTGTTGAAATTGATCCGGATGTCGACACGATATTCGAGATAGGCGGCCAGGATTCAAAATACATATCTATTGAGATGGGCAGGGTAGTTGATTTTGAAATGAACAAGGTCTGTGCGGCAGGGACGGGTTCATTCCTTGAAGAGCAGGCGGAGAAGCTTGGTCTTGGTATACGGGAATTCGGACCTCTTGCTATCAGTGCAGATACGCCATGCGGTCTTGGAGAGCGCTGTACGGTCTTTATGGAAAGCGATGTTTTTTCGCAGCAGGCTGATGGCGCTTCGGTGGAAGATATTGTCGCCGGGCTGTCATATTCTATCGTCAAGAACTACCTTCATAGAGTGGTAGGAGAGAAAAAAATAGGCAATCGTATATTCTTCCAGGGCGGAACAGCATTCAATACTGGTGTAGCAGCCGCATTCAACGCAATACTGAAGGATAGAAAAGTAATAATCCCCGAAAATCACCACGTTACCGGAGCCATAGGCGCCGCCCTTCTTGCAAAGGAGGAAAAGCAGCCCGGTCCATCGAAATTCAAGGGATTCAAGCTTGCGGATGAGAAGTACAGTCAGGAAACTTTCGTGTGCGAAGAATGCCCGAATCGCTGCGAGATTCACAGTGTCCTCCTCCATGACGGGAAAAAGCTGTTCTATGGAGGACGATGTGAGAAGTACGAAACGGACAGTACTGATTCCATCAAGATCGATCCTGGAACAAACTGGTTCATAGAGAGAGAAAAACTCCTTCTAGACGGCTACACCGGCACTGTATCAGGAAAGAAGGCACTTGTAGGAATACCCAGAGCTCTCTGGTTCTGGGAGTTCTTTCCCTTCTTCAGAACTTTTTTCGAGAAGTGCGGTTTTGATGTGGTAATTTCCGGCACATCGACCAGCACTCTCATACATTCAGGCGTTGAAAGCGTAGCAGCAGAGACATGTTTCCCTGTTAAGCTGGCTCACGGACACGTTATGGACCTCCTTGAGAAGGACATTGATTACCTGTTCCTTCCTTCAATGCTCAGATCATTTCCGAATGGTGATTTCACGGAATCCTACAACTGTCCATATATCGAAGCTTCGCCCTATATCATCGACTCCGGACTTGGTCTTGCAGCCGAGGAGAATATCATCACTCTCAGTCCAGTACTGGATTTCTCCTTACAGAGGAGGGAATGGATGAATGGTCTGCTGGAAATGACCGCCGGCCTTGGCATTAATGCATCTACCGCCAGAAAAGCCGCTGCAGAAGCTAAAAGAGCACATCTACGTTTCAGAGATTCTCTCCTCGAAGCGGGAAGAAAAGCATTTGCGGAAATCGATGATAATCAGCCTGCCTTCGTAATAATCAGCAGACCATACAATGGAGCAGACCCTGCAGTTAACGTCGATCTTCCAGACAAGCTTGCAAAACTTGGAGCATCGGTGATACCAACGGACTTTCTGGATCTTCCCCTCAAACGCGCTGCGGAGCTGCACAGGAATATGTACTGGCAGTACGGTCAGAGGATCATAGCGGCGGCACTTGCAATAAGAGAAGATCCAAGACTTAACGGGATATACATCACCAATTTCGGTTGTGGTCCGGATTCTTTCATTCAGCACGAAGTAGCAAGAATTATGGGCTCCAAACCGATGCTGACCATAGAAATCGATGAACACGCCGCCGATGCTGGCGTAATAACCAGATGCGAAGCCTTCATGGATGCAATCAAAGGGAGAAGAGATCATGGAACTTCACCTTTCTGCCAGCATCTCGGGAACAGGAACATGGATATCGGTGACAGGACGGTGTGGATCCCATGGCTTGGTGATCCAACCCGAATAGCCGTTGCCGCGGCCAGCAAACATGGTGTTAAAGTCGAACAGATCCCTGCCACCAACAGGGATTCCGTTGCACTTGGCCGCTCCGTAACAACCGGCAAGGAATGCTATCCCGCGATAATAACCGCGGGGAACATGCTTTCCGTTTTAAAGGATAACGATCCTTCAAAAACCGCCTTCTTTATCGGCACTGCCTCTGGACCGTGCCGCTTCGGTCAGTACTGCAGTTATCACAGGATACTGCTTGACAGGCTGGGTTACGAAGATGTTCCCATAATCACTGCAACTTCAAGCGATTCTTACACATCTGTTAAGGAACTCTCTACAGTGGCCTTCCAGATGGATATGCTCAGAGCTGCCGTAGCCGGAGATGTTCTGAAAAGCGCTCTTTACAGAGTCCGTCCATACGAACTCGAAAAAGGATCGGCTGACATTGTGCTGGATAAGTATCTAGCCGCAACTTCAGAAGCCATGCGAAGCGGAGGATCACTGATTCCTGTGCTTGAAGAAGCGGCATTGGAGTTCATGAAAATTCAGAGAAGGGATGTTCCAAAACCCCTGATACTTATGTTCGGTGAAATTTATGTAAGGAATGATCCCTTCGCGCACTCCAATACAGATCTCCGTATTGAAGCCCTCGGCGGGGAAGTTCTGTATACTCCCCTGATGGAGTGGTATGAATACGTAAATCATTCCTTCATAAGTAAATCAAAAGATAGAAAACAGCTGGTTGACCTTATCAAGGGTTACTCAAGAATGAAGATAATGAAGAAGCTCCGAAAGAAACTTGAAGCTCCGTTTGCCGATATCCTCTCAGACCGTCCCGGGCTTGAACCTGAAGAGATAATGGACGCGGCAAAGCCTTATATGAAGGAGAACATAGGAGGGGAAGCAATCCTCTGTGTTGGCGCTCCGCTTGCATTCAATGAAAAAGCAGCTATAGATGGCGCTATTAATATCTTTCCCTTCACATGCCTGCCCGGAACCGTCGTGACCGCGATAAGCAAGAAGATAAGGAAGGAACACAGGAACCTTCCATGGCTGAACCTTGCATTCGACGGACAGGAGGACACAGATAACGAAGCGAGACTTCAGGCATTCATGTACCAGGTCAAGCAGAATTTCAGGGAGAGATCGGAGAACGTACCGGACAGCTCAGTACAAGCAGTTAAGATCGAGAAGTAACACTGAAAGTGCAGGAATCATGAAAACCGAAAATTGTGTACCGGATCTTCTTTCCTTTCTTGACAGTTCACCTACAGCCTCCACGGCTGTCATGCATCTGGCATCAATACTCGACAAGAACGGTTTTAAAAGGCTAGAAGAGGGTGATTCGTGGAACATCGGAATGAATGCAAGGTTTTATACCATTCGTTCCTCGTCATCCATTATAGCGGGTATAACAGGTACTGAGCCCTGCGGAACAGCAGGATGCAGGATAATCGGCGCTCACACGGATTTTCCCGGTTTCAGGATAAAACCGCAGGCGGACAGAAAAAAAGAGAATACCACAGTCCTTGGAGTTGAATTGTACGGCAGCCCCATACTGGCAACCTGGTTCGACAGGGACCTTTCGCTTGCAGGGGCGCTAGCCGTTCGAAAAGATGATACCATTTCCCGAAAGCCATTCATCATCAGAAAACCTATCTTCCGTATGGCATCCCCTGCGATACATATCGAGAGGGAAATCAATAAAAAGGGTTTCAAAGTGAATCCCGAGAAGAATACTCCACTGCTTTTCTCCTCTTCAGGTGCTGCATTAGAGGATGTACTCTCACTTGCGTGCAGATCAGCTGATGTAGACAGAGAATCCGTTTCGGGATGGTCCATGGAAGTCTGGGACCCTCAACCAGCTGCCATCGGTGGTATTTATGATGATTTCATCTTCTCCGGCAGGCTCGATAATCTCACGATGTGCCATGCGGCTATAGAAGCCCTGCTGGCTTCGAAAGAATCCTCAGAGACAAGGCTTGTAAGTCTTTTCAACAGCGAAGAAGTGGGATCAAGAACTCTCAACGGAGCCGCCTCAGCATTCCTTGATTCGGTTATTGAGCGGCTTGCAGGGGGGAGGGATGAGTATTTCAGATGTCTTGCGAAGAGTATTCAGGTTTCCGCCGACGGAGCGCACGCTGTACACCCGAATTACGCTGATAAGCATGACCCCGGATGCCGTCCTGTTCTAAACGGAGGTCCTGTTATTAAAGTGAACGCCGCGGAGAAATACACATCTACCGATGTAACATCAGCCTATTTCAAAACCTGCGCCGAGCGAACAGGCGTTGATATCCAGTACTTCGTCAGCAGGAACGACATGCCTTGCGGAAGCACCATCGGACCCATAACATCCACCAGAACTGG
>QNDS01000167.1 GCA_003644925.1 Candidatus Fermentibacterota bacterium | reverse complement strand
TCCCCCAACCAGTTCCGACAAATCCTTGTCTTTTTTCCGGTGTTTTCGGTTTGGCGTATCTCCCACGGCAGAAGTATCAAGATTCCATTCCATCACCCCAACCATCCGGCCAAGTATTACACGCGAGAAACCGCGATCTCCACGCAAAATCAAGTATCCCAGTGTGCTAGGATTACATTGTTTTATTGCGTCGATAAACTGCTGTTTCAGCTTTGTGTAGGGCTTGAGATACTTAATCTTCGAGCGTTGGTATAACATGTACAGATAGACCGCAAGAACCGCAACCCCCCCAATAATAAGCAGCAAGAAAACAACCGAAGCAAGAGCCATGTTGTTAGACAGAACCGTAACTGCCAACCCAAACAGTAAGATACCAAACAATGCAATTACTATCAACTTTCCACTTATCAATCCAACCACCTAAAATATTTTACTTAATATATTTACAATCCCAGAGACCCCGCCGAATACATTGATTATCTTGAATATCCAGTAAGAAACTATTGAAACACCAATCACAAACCTAAGTGCCCCCACACCACATGACCAGAACACCGAACCGATGTAATTCAACAAGTCAACCAACACATTGAACATCGGAAACATAACCCCGAATGACCGGACTAACCCTGCTTCAATCTGCTCCGTAACTCCAGCATATGCATCATCTAAGGAGAAAGATATAACAGGGAAAGACACCCCGAAGAAATCCCACGAATCCCCTACTGACTCATTAGTGGCAACCAAAGGATTAGCCGGCTCATCAGGCAGGCCAGTGATAGTCTGATTTTCTGCGAACTTAAGGTGCTTGATACCTCCCAGTGAGGCAACACACGAACTGGAATCTGAACCAATAAACTTGAAACTGTCGAACCACAAGTAATTTAGAGAACCCCACATCGCCGGAGGGAAATCAAGGGGATTTATCCCATCTGGATTACTCAAAACAGGGAGTACTCCCAATATGAAAGTGAACATAGTAGCAAGGACCATTATCTCCTGCAGGGAAATCCCGCTCTGTATCGTTCCAGCTCCTATATTCGGCATTTGATCACCTCGTTGCATTCTTTACGAAGATAACCAACATAATGAATGCAAATAATATGAGAATCAACCAATGCCACCATTCCCAACCACTAAAACTCAATAGATTGTGGGTACTGAGCAATACTTTAGCAGTTGTACTCTGTGATGCCAGAACTCCTGAATGCGTTGTAGTGTACAAAGTCAATTTCCCTGTTAATTCTCCCTCCCTGCCACCATTAAAGAATTTCCACTTATACCGAATACATGAGGAATTATCCTCCGAGGCATACTCAAGGCATTCCTGAATTCCAAAGAACCTCCATGTTCCCACGCATAACCTCCCTTCCTCACCAACTTCTCCTGTACAATTAACATCCTGCATAAAACAAGAGTTATTTACACAGGAATCCGGGGAATATTCCTCAGTGAGTGAATAACTAAACCCATCATCACTATAAAACTCTACATCCCATGCTTTAACCAACCCCTGTGGATCGTACCAATAACCTGTCAAAGCAACATTATCCCCCTCCCGGTATACCGACTGATTAAATGAGAGGAAATTAGAGGTAAAAACGAAATCAGATAAAGGAATCTCCTCAACAATCAAATCAACATAGGTGTGGACAGAATAAAACATAGGATTCTCAAGCAGTGCCCACCGCCCAACATAACGGCTTGGTGAAACAACACCCGGCATCCCTATCTCATTCAGTGCCATGTATTCCGCCCCATTCTGTACATGACGCATGATATATCCCTGTGACTCAAAGAAGCTAACAATCTCCCATGGATTATCAAAAACCCATGCCCCGTACATAACCCCCCTCTCAAAATCAAGACGCCTGTCGTCAGGGTTAGTAGCTAACCCGGTTGATAAGTCATTAGTACGGTACACTGTCGATTCATTGCTTAAGATAAGCGTATTCACTGCGCTAGTGTTCTCTAACAGGTAAGCACATTCGAACAGGACAGGACTGGTTACATGCTCCTCCTGATTAAAGCTGGTGTTCTTAGGGATATTACGACACTTGAAATACAGAACCCGATAAGGTGATACAATTCCGCTGTCCAGTATATATGTAGTGTTCCCATAATTATCCGCCCCTACTGTGACATTAATCTCATACCCATCCCCAACATCTGCAACCAATGCAACTGATGAGTCTAAGAAATAAGAGTCTGTAGCATTAAGTTTTCCTGTACTCCCTGTAACCTTCAATATCTTCCGTGTCACATCATCAAAGATGCTGTATTCAAATTCAGCAAAGGGATTGGAGGACTCCGCTATATCCTCCAAGTCCCTCAGACTAATAATATGTCCTGTGAACCTGACGTGTGTTGCATTCTCTTTCACAATCTGGAAATTATCGAGCAATGGCAGATTCCGGACCACCCTAAGCGTGAACGCTTTTTCCAACACCGGATTAAGCAAGACATGACCTGGGCGGGAGGACATGTTCGCCGAAACTGTAATAGTGATGTTGGATTCCTCAATACCCTCAAGCAGGGTACAGTTTCTAGAGGTCAAATCCACGTAATAGGATTCACTCTCAGAGTACCCAACCGCACCGGAGGTTACTGTACATCCAACCTCCGATGTATTCATACTAACCGTAACTGCTAAGCTATCTGCAGAACTGATGGGCCAATCATCCCCTGTACCATTAACAAGAACCCTGAAAGCTGTTTCAATAATCGCATCTCCCGAATACATCCAATAATTCCCCGTACTATCACTCAATAACTCACGCCCCATGTCATTTACCAGAGTTATTCTGTTCATACGACGATACTTATCAGCAACAAACAGGGAGGACTCAACACCCTCACAGACATAAGCTCCCTCAAGACCGCAGTAGGACCAACCCCCATTTTCACACTCCATATATCTCTGCCATTGCCCCTCAACACAGATATACGCATTACCTGAATTTACATCGCCCATGACATTGCACGCAACCTGTCCATCCGGATAGCAGGAGGTACACGCAATGGATTCGGCCACATAATATAACTGATAATCCGGTGCACCGCATGTTTCAACAACCGACCGTAAATCAGTAGAATCAATACAGACGCCCCCATAATGGGTCGTTCCTGACCCACCATGAACTGTTTTAGAGAATGAATAATAAACAGTGCTATTGTCATCCCCCATAAGTTTGCTATTGGAATGAGCTGCCTTTATAAAACCGGGGATACCCTGACAATCCATATATGTATCATCAAAATCAGGGGACTGATTATCAATCGACAGCTGGGCATATAAATTATCACATCCTAGCAGAGATTCGAACTCAACCGACCCACCGGCATAGCACATCCCATCAACACATGACACAATATGATACCCAGACATCATCGGAAGATACTGCGCGCCACACGCAGACCCGTTAAAGAACTCAATACGAAGGTTTACTGTCTGGCCATTCACCAATGGGGGAATCCCCCCCCCAACACCATTTGACTCATTAATCATATAAAACCAGTCTATCTCATG
This sequence comes from Candidatus Fermentibacterota bacterium, assembly GCA_003644925.1. GTDB lineage: Bacteria > Fermentibacterota > Fermentibacteria > Fermentibacterales > JCC-6 > Aegiribacteria. The sequence goes on along the minus strand of QNDS01000167.1, from coordinate 3,239 downwards.
GTTAACAGGGTCAGGCCACAGCAACAACTCACCTGTGGTATAAACAGAAAAAGAAAGAGTAGCAAAAAGAATAAGGAGAAGGGGAGTTAAAACGAAGTGGCCCAGTTTAATCCCCATAATCCTCATCACTTTCCGAGTCTCTTCATCCCAACCAGCAACACACTGATTGAAGCGAATAGACCAGTCATTATCCCAACAATCACAAGGATGTCGGCATAATCGTTAACAGCACCCAGTACGCTTCCGAGAATCGAAACTGCGAAAACGGACACATCGCTTGAAGTATAATTCACCATCGTCTATGCACCCCCCACACCTAATTGCCCACAAGGGATTTATTCTATAGTAAATTTATTGCAAAAAACATTTAAATACCTTTCCCCCTCAGAGCCGGTTGGTATACGCCCACCAACCCCCAACAAACATAACTAAAAACACACAAACTATTGGAATAGCATATTGCCCAAACACTGCCAACAATCCACCTGCCATAACCCCGCTAGTCTCCTCCGTATGCAACTCATCATATTTAAAAACACTTCTGCCAACCTCTTTCTCAAATAACCTGTTCTTAACAAATACAGTTCCTCCGGCAGTGTAGTTCTCATTGTTTAATGTAGTACAATTCACAAGGAAATAATACAACCCCTCACTCTCCGGAACATCCCAGGTATACGAATACAACCCCTCACCTAAATTAGACATTTCTGTATAATTAACTATCAAGACCATATCCTGCAATATCCTAGCCGAACAATTAGCCTGTGGCTCATAGACCCCCGTACTATTGGTAAGCGTAATTGTAAAAGTCTCAGTAGAACCCCTCAACAATCCCGTATGGTCACTATCTGCATATGCCCCACAAACTAAACAGGTTAATACCAATACCCAAACCATTTTACACATTGTACCACCGGCCCTAGGAGCAGGATACCTCTCCTCACACTCCCAAACACATTCATATATGTCGGAAGGTTAATATTGTTCACCATTACAAGAGAGGGTATTTCCTCTATCAACCCAGAGGAATATAACGTAACATTAACTGTCCAATCCCTCACGCCTGTAAAATTCCAATATGACACATTACCAATATAACCAACCTTACTCACATTCAAGAGATGGGCGTTATATAACACATCCCCACTTTTAGCATATTTAGTATCATTCACAAGATAAAAAGAAGTAAGGCCACCAACCCCGTAAAATGCAACATTGCCCTGATTATCTATATCATTAATCAAAGCCTCAACCTGACCCCCATTCTTATCTGTAACATTCACCCGAGAATACCACTGTACTAAAAAATCGGAATCTCCGTTATTGTATGTTATATTGCTATAATTAGCTGTCGTATTAATGAATTTGATACCCCCGGAATACATCGATACAAATGTACTCTCCGATGAAGATTCCTCCTGAATAAAAGAGCTATTGCTTATCAATGTATTCGTAGCAAGTGCAAATTCAATTGATTGATTGGTATTAACTACTGTAAGATTATCTATCTTATTATTTGCACCAAATATATACATCCCTCGTGCTGAATCATTAATTACAATATTCTTAAAAACAGAGAAACCACTATTACCATTAAGCTTGAACCCCGTCTGTGTACCACTCACCGAAACATTTTCATACTGAATAATATTAGCAGTATTAATACTTATCCCATTGTACCACAGAACCCCTTCACTTGATATATCAACATTTGTAATATTAGAATAAGATGCAAATCCGCTGGAGATATAAATTGCGGTTTCTGAGCTGGCGGGGGGATTACTAATTTTTGCATCATTTATATTAATGGGCACATAAGATGCAATTACGCTATGGGAATTAGTCACATCAATCTTATCCAAGGACACGCCATAACCATCTCCCGCATTCTCATAAAAAATGAAAGAATAACCAGTATGTCCTGATGCAGTACTATTATATATCGTGACATTATTGAAATCATATGCCGCCCGAATCCCATAACCATCAGTCAAAGTTGTGGGGTCACCGCCCCCTGAGTGATAATCCCCTGTGTTATTGTAATGAGCTGTATTCACAATATCTGTATTATTTGATTTTGTGATATATACAAAAGTTCCATATCCCCCTGCTCCTGACTGTCCTCCTCTATCTACTGTAAAATTCCACTGAGTGACATTCTCAATAAGTGTACCATCCGAATGTTCAATATAAACCCCCACGGCATCCTGTTTCATACTTGGAGTATATACATCAGAGTATGCCATGCTAACATTATAGATTTTGGTGTTCGATGAGTGATTGACTTCGATAGTCTTACTGTAATTTTCAAAGTGACAATTCTTTATAACCCCATTATTTCGCCCATTTGTGCTAATCCCATAGTTATCATTATCGCCATACAGCGTATGCCCCGCACAATCAAAATCAATATTATCACTAGTAAAATAATAACAACTATGCTCATCAGATGTAAGAGTCTTGTCGCCCGAAAGAGCATCACAAACCATGTGCTCGGCAGGTGTGACATTAACTGTAGGAGCAGTTGAATACTTAGTGCCCAGATTAAAGTAACATTTTGCCCTCACACGATACAATGAATCCCACGGATCCTCACCAACCACAACCCACTTGTAGACCCAGCCATTCCGAACCCATCTAACAGGATTGAAATTCGCCGATGAGAGATTAGTATTGGAGGATATAGAATAATACGAACCGTTTGAAAATTGAGCAGTAATCGAACTCCCAAGTCCTGAACAAGTTCCCGCCCAAGTCACAGAACTATTAAGGTCGAAACTTTCCCCTTCCTGGATTTCAACATTCGAGGTTGGGGCATTTAGGTGACAGGACCACGAACAGATAGCATCCTCCCACCATAATTCAGTAGCAACCCAATCCCCCGTATCTAAATATCCTGGCTTAAATGATATGCTAACACGTGCATTATAATCAGAGGACTCATCATATACTTGAAAGACATAGGAAGAATTAACAACAACATCCCCATTGCGCCAAGAATCATTACTCCACCATGTCTGCATCCAACCCTCTAAAAGAGAATCATATAAAAAGTATGTCCGCATTGTAAGGTTATTCGAAGAATAATCCAAACCAGAAGCGTTTAAAGGAGATGTCTTAAATTCCCCCCCCTCATGTACAACCCCATAGTCATTCTCATATGTATTGTTTATCCGGATATCCCCAACTCTCCATATAACCCTGGAATCACTTATGGGATTCCCGATATTCATTAACAC
>QNDS01000166.1 GCA_003644925.1 Candidatus Fermentibacterota bacterium | reverse complement strand
CTGCCTTCAGGGCTTCTTTCGATACGGAGTATGGAGGGTTCGGTACCGCTCCGAAGTTCCCCTCCCCGCATAATCTGCTATTTCTGCTCCGTTACTGGTATGCAACGGGAGAGGAGGACGCCCTTGATATGGTCACTTCAACTCTCCGGGCTATACGCTGCGGCGGTATATACGATCAGCTGGGTTTCGGCGTTCATCGATATTCAACGGACAGGGAATGGCTTGTACCCCACTTTGAGAAGATGCTCTACGATCAGGCTCTGCTCTCAATGGCTTTTCTTGAGGCTTACGGGGCAACGGAAGATGAGTTCTTCGCCGGCACAGCCAGGGAGATCCTTGAGTACGTCCTGCATGATATGACTTCAGCCGATGGTGCTTTCTACTCGTCTGAAGATGCCGACAGTGAAGGAGGTGAGGGCGCCTTCTACACGTGGAGCCTTGATGAGATGTCCCGAATACTCACTCCAGGCGAGCTGCAGGCTGCAGCCGGACATTGGAACGTTACTGAATCCGGGAACTTTACTGAAGCCGGCGCGTTAAATAATAGCAGGAACATACTCCACTTGACCAGGGAGAACTGTTCCTCAGCTATGACCTCGCCGGGGGAGCTGCAGGATGTCATTTCCGCCGCAAGGCAGACTCTCCTCCTCTCGAGAGAAAGCCGGCCAGAGCCGTTTCGGGATGAAAAGGTTCAGGCCGACTGGAACGGACTGATGATAGCCGCCCTGGCGAGGGCCTCCATCGTTCTGAATGACCCGGAGTATCTTGATGCTGCAGCTGATGCCTTCGAGTTCATCATGAACAGGATGAAAAATGAGGATCAAAGGCTAATTCACAGCTTTGCCGGGGGCAGACAGGGCCCTGAAGCGTTCCTTGATGATTACGTATTCCTGATATGGGGCTGTCTTGAGCTTTACAGCGCTTCCCTGCAGCAGCAGTACCTCAATACCGCTGTTGAACTTCAGAGTGTTCTTGATGAGCACTTCGCGGATGATTCAGGAGGGGGCTACTTCTTCACAGGCGATTACGCGGACCCTCAGATCCCAAGGCTGAAGGAATCCTACGATGGTGCCGTACCTTCAGGCAATTCGGTGGAACTTACCAATCTCATCACACTCTGGAAGATCACCGGAGACCCCGGGTACTTAGAAAGTGCTTCAGGGATCGAGTCGGCATTCGGCACATCCGTATCCGTTTCACCCACAGCCTATTCCATGATGTTATCGGGGATAATGTACGGAAGGAATGGAGGAACGGAAGTTCTGCTCATGGGTGAACGCGATGATCCTGTACTGCTGGAGATGCTGACAATACTGCAAAGAGGATACAGGCCGTGGACAACTGTGTTATTTATGGACCCGGCAGATGCTTCAGAGGGTCCCGCATGGGTTCCGGATATTTCCGATATTTCAGTTATACCTGCAGCCTACGTCTGTAGAGGCGGTGCATGCAGCCTTCCGGTGGGAACCGCCATGGAACTTACAGAACTGCTTGCGCAGGATCACTGATCCGGACTGTTGATTTCAGTCCGCGTATTGATAGTCATTGACCTTCAAAGACTGGTGTTACATAATCGTTTGTACGTTTCTGGAAACCAGTACAAGAAGGAGAAATTTATGCGTTACATTGCTCTTATACTCCTTATACCGCTTCTGGCGTCTGCCGATCTGCCGCTGTTCCACGAACCAGTGATCGTTCAGGCTGATGGTGTTACCCTTGATGTTGGAGTCATCTCCGATCCTTTCATGATCGACTGGGACGGAGACGGACTTGATGACCTTCTGGTTGGACAGTTTTCACCTGGTAAGGTCAGCTTTTACAAGAATATTGGAACCAGCGGGAATCCTGTATTCACCTTTTCGAACTACCTTCAGGCTGACGGAGTCGATATCGCCGTCAGCGCCGGTTGATGCACCGGAGCCACAAATCCACAGGCTGTGGATTTCAATAATGACGGTATTCTTGATCTTGTTCTCGGAGAGAGAAACGGCTACTTCAATTTCTACACGGGCAACGGTGACGGAACCCTTCATTTCATAGGCTACCCCTATGATGATCTCGATAACCCCATCGAAAGGAATTACAATTCCTCTGGTTACCTCGATGACTGGAACGAAGACGGGTATATCGACTTCATCGCAGGAGGATACGAGACGGAAACTACCACCGGCGGGAAATTTGAGGTACATCTCAACATGAGTGATGATATCACGTCACCTGTCTGGAATTCATCAACTATCGATCTCACTTCCTCAGTCTCCAATAAGTGGAGGCTCACTCACCAGACCTTTGATCTGGACAGGGATGGAGACAAGGATCTTGTACTCGGATACGAAATGGGTAACGTGTGGTTCGCTGAAAATATAGGTACAAACAGTAATCCCTCCTTCAGCGGCTGCATTCAGCTCGTATGCGATGGCGGGGACATCAATGTGTATACCAACTATCCCGGCGGAGGCAGGGCCCGGGAGAGTGTAGCAGACTACAACAGCGATGGTATTCCTGACATTCTCTCAGGCTGCAGCAACGGATGGATCTACTACTTCGAGGGATACAATTCCACGGGAATCGGCGAAGACCCGCAGACCTCTCCCACGGAGTTCCAGATGGCTCTTTCAGAAGTGCCGACTGCAGGCATATTCTCTGTTGATCTGACTCTTCCTGCCGGCGCTGCGGTTGAGATAAATATCTTCGATGCCTGCGGCAGGATCGTTGAATCCTCAAGCACATTCTGCCAGACCGGCTTTGAATCCATTTCGATGGATATCACGAACATTCCGGCGGGTATGTACATCGTGTCTGTATCTGCTGCGGGAAACATGGAAACCGCAAGACTGATAAAGATAAACTGAGGGATGTCTAATACGCTGGTAAGTTTGAATTTGCTGCATCGACAGCCTTTGGCGGGTGCGTGCTTGACCACATCGGGCTATCAATGTAAATTCCCACAAGAAAGGAAGGGATTATGAAAATTGTTTTACTGCTCGTTCTGCCGCTCATGGTTGCAGTCTGTGTTTCGGATCCAGTTCTGGACCGTACGCTGACCGCTCCTGACGGCAATATTACCGGTCTTGGCTACGGTGAAGGATATCTCTGGGCACTCGATAAGACCTCAGAGACTATCTACAAGCTGGATCCGGTTACAGGTTCTGTTGAGAATTCCTGGGTCTGCACCCAGACGGGTACGAAGATTCCAACCGGCCTGACATACTTGAACAACTATGTTTACATATGTGCCGGCACTGCAACCGGAACCGCAGCATACGGTTACAGGTACACTTCAGCCGGAGCGTATGTAAGTAGTTTCTCGATGGACTGTTGAGGCAGTGATTTAGACCTGAAGGTTACAGGTCTTGCTTCCGGTTCAAGTGTTGTATACGGTGCCGGACTTGATGCACAAACAAGTCCATATTGGGAAGTCGTTGAGAGGTACAGTGCTACGGGTACTCTTCTCTCGGGACCTTATATTTTCAAGCCAATCGGTCTTCCTGTGTTCTACGATATCGGCTATTCGGGTGGAGAAATCTGGTACGCCTGCGACGATGCGGATTCCCCCATAAAGGCTTTCAACACAGCAGGTGCACTAACGGATTACATCTGGAACAGTGTTGTACCCGCTGCCCACGGTCTCTGCTTCGAGGACGATCAGTTCCTCTGGGCCAGCAATATGTACACCGATGAGCTCTACAGGATAAACCTTGATCCTACTGGAATAGAAGGTGAAGAGGTTCAGACTTCGCTTTCACTGGTATCCAGTGTCAATCCATTCAGCACTTCCGTGACCATCGCGGGTACCGGCTTCTCCGAGGCTGCCGTTCTGGAGATATTCGATATAATGGGCAGGAAAGTGTATACCGCTTCATTCACCGGTTCCCACTCATGGTGCGGAATCGATATGAACGGTAATCGGGTTCCCTCTGGAACCTACACAGCTCTTGTTCACGACGGTATTTCAGCAGGAGCTACCCTGAGATTGCTCCGTCTTTAAAGCAGCCATTACAGCTATCCTGCTGCTTTTCTGAAAAGACCGCCCCGATTTTTGAAGATCGGGGTGGTCTTTCAACATGGGAGAGAGAGAATATATTATGAAGTGTAATAAATCATTACTTTTGCTTACTGGTATATATCTTCTAGTATCAACAGGTTGCGGATCGGGGGAGGGAACCGGTTCGAGCGTAGTTATGCGGAGGGGAGAGGACACTCTTATGTCTCCTGCCGACAGCATGATCTTTGTGTCGGATACGATCTCGCTCGATCTCATGGCCGATTACGGTATCGCTTCTATCGATGATATCGACGCATCCGGCAGTGATCGTATTGCACTTCTTGATGGAATAAGCGCGACAGTTACCGTTATTACCGATTCAGGTGAACTCATTGCCCGGGCCGGAGGTTCCGGCAGCGGTCCGGGTGAATTTCAGTGGCCCTCCTCGATATCCATTTCCAGCAGCGGTTCAGTCGCAGTTTCAGATCAGATGGCTGGAACAGTGAGGATACTTGAGCCCGGCCTTGACTCATATATCGACCTGCATGGATTCATGATGGCAAATCCGGGTATTATCCATTTGAATCCTGATGGTGGTTTTACCGGAATGAGAATGATCTTCCGCTCGGAGGACGGGACTACTGTAATAGGCCACCAGACGGCTCTCTGGTTAGAGAACGTTTCAGAAACGGCAGTTATCTACAAGGAGGATCTGGAGCTCTTTACTCCCAACGATTTCGGTCGCTCAATAGTCACTCCCTACCCTATGGCCTGCAATTCTGCCGGAGTGGTGTATGCAGCGGATGTGTCCAGCGAGGAGTACATTCTGTATTCCTTCGAGCGTGACGGGACCCTCCTCTGGTCTTTCGAATATCCATTCGAACGAACACTGAAAACAGAAGCTGAAATACTTACCGAAGAGGATATGGTACGCAGGCGTATGCAACAGACCGCTCATCAGGCTGACTATACAGCAGATCCTTATAATTACGCGGTTTCCTCACTTGCCATCGGCCCGCAGGGAAGGCTTTGGGCGCAGCGGCCCGGAGCGGAAAATGTATTATTCGATGTCTTCGATCCGGAGACAGGGCAGCTTCTGTTCAGCGCATCAGTTGAAGAGGCGCTCGACCTGCTAAGGCTGGAAGTAACCAGAGGCGGAATACTGGGAGTTACATCGGGGGAGAACCCATCCCTTGTAAGGCTTGCGGTTGCAGCTCATTGAAGGTGATTTAAGGTAAAAACCAGGGTTCCCTCCAGGTATCTTGACAGCACTTGAGAGGGTTCATATCGTTGACCTTCGATGAACTGAATGAAGCTTTTGAAATCTTTCTCTCAAAGACAGGTTTGACTTGAAGAGTATAGAAGACCAGGCAAGGATACTGAAAGCTTTAGCTCATCCTCATCGAATGGAATTAGTAACTCGTTTGAAGGTAGATGGCTGTAATGTGTCCGAGATCCAGGGCAACATGGGTCTTCCGCAGTCAACCATCTCGCATCACCTTCTGATATTGAAGAATGCAGGAATACTCACTAGCCGCAGAGAGGGAACGACAGTCTGCTACAGCATCGAAATAGAGGAGATAAAGGAAATACTCGATATTCTTGCCCGTATGTGAACTTATTTTTTTTGATGGAATATCGAATAATTAACATATATTAATTAATTAATGGAACCTGAATTCATCCCGAAGTGATTGATAAGATAAAGGAATAATGGAAAAATACTCAGAATTTACCCCAGCAATTGTAGGTTTCCTCTGTAACTGGTGTACTTACGCAGCTGCTGATCTTGCCGGTTCGTCAAAACTCGAACTTCCTCCATCGTTTACGGTAATAAGGGTGATGTGTTCCAGCAGGATCGATCATAACCTCCTTCTTTCAACTTTCTTCAAGGGAGCCGATGGTATTCTCGTTGCGGGGTGTCATCCCGGTGACTGTCACTACGGTGAGGGAAACTATTATGCCAGACGAAGGTTTGCCTTATTGAAAAAGGTTATGGAAACCCTCGATATGGACCCGGAAAGACTGCAGCTCTCATGGGTATCCGCAGCGGAGGGAAAACGGTACGCAGAGGTTGTAGGCGAATTCACGGAGAAGATTAAGGAACTCGGGCCGAATCCAATAAAAAACAGTACTCGTTTTTGACAGAGAGCAGATAACATGTCTCAAACCGGAAACATACTCGTCATTGGCGCCGGAATCGCCGGGATGAAGGCAAGCCTGATGCTTGCCGGAGCCTCCAGTAAGGTTTACCTTGTTGAGAAACTCCCGATCATAGGCGGAAAGGTTATCAAGAACGAGGAGAGTTTCCCCAATCTCGAGTGTTCCACATGCATGGTGGCTCCCATCCAGCAGGATGTACTGCAGAATCCGAACATTGAAACACTCACGTACAGTGTTGTGGAGAAGATCGAAGGCAGCGCGGGGGATTTCAGTGTTGTTATAAGAAAAAGAGCCAGATACATAAGCCTGGCCGATTGTATCGGATGCGGAATGTGCTACGAACCCTGCCCTGTATCGCTTAAAAACGAATGGGAAGAAAACCTGATCGATAGAAAAGCGATATACGTTCCCTGTTCAGGATCTCTGCCGAATGTTCCAGTTATAGATTCTGAACACTGTCTGAGGATTGGCGGCGGTGAGGACTGCAGCCTCTGCGCGGAGGCCTGCGCATTTGAAGCGATCAACCTTGATGACAGCGATGAAATTATTGAGTTAAATGTCGGAGCTGTAATCCTGGCAACCGGATCAGCAACATTCGACCTGTCAACCATCCCGGATCTTGGATACGGTACTTTG
>QNDS01000165.1 GCA_003644925.1 Candidatus Fermentibacterota bacterium | reverse complement strand
CGATTTCATCCGTGAATTTCTGGATGAGCACAAACGTTCGATTTACGATTCCGGGAAACTGGTACTTGATTTCACGGATAGTCCGGGACTGGATACCGTTCCAGCCGTTGTGCTTTACGAATTCTGCAAGGAGCTTTCCCGAGCAGGTGTCAAGGTAAGCAGGAACGGGGCTTCGGATGTCATTGAAAAATTGTTCAGCACACTTGCCCAATTCGACACAACGGAATCCCGCAAAACAAGAATGTCACTCCATGCTCGTTTTGAACTTCTCGGCAGAGACGTGTATGAGTTCGGGAAAACACTATGCGAACTTGGACATTTCATGGGAGAGACTCTGAGCGCATTTGCCGGAATGGTTATACATCCTATGAAGGTTCGCTGGCCTATGGTACTTTATTACATGGAGGAATCGGGTTACAAAGCAATTCCTATTGTTGCAGTACTTCCCTGGCTTCTCGGAGTGGTCCTGGGGTATCAGGCCGGATATCAGATGAGGGTGTTCGGAGCGGTAACATTCATGCCCGCATTGATCGGATACAGCATAACCTGGGAGATCGGACCGATGCTTGCCGCTGTTCTTGTTGCGGGGCGTTCGGGCTCAGCCTACGCTGCGGAAATTGGAACCATGCAGGTGAGGGAAGAGGTTGATGCCCTGCGTGTAATGGGTTTCGATGTATTCAGCTACCTTGTCACACCCAAGATGATTGCTCTTCTCTGCGTAATGCCCTTTCTTGTGCTCCTTGCGAATGTAACTGGTATTTTCGGAGGTCTGCTTGCCGGTTCTCTGTTTCTCGATCTTTCTCCTGCCACATTCGTATCCGAACTGGGCAAGGCGCTCATACCTCTTGATATTCTCTGGGGAATGCTTAAGAGTGTCGTATATGCTGTAATAATTGCGAATGTAGGCAGTTATATGGGCATGAAAGTTCGGGGGGGTGCAGCCGCCGTCGGAAAGGCAACTACTTCTGCAGTTGTTCTTAGTATTTTCATGGTCATAATTGCAGACGCGCTGCTTTCCCTGCTGTTCATACATATCAGACCCGGATTGAGTATGTAAATGGAACCAGTATTGAAGGTTGAGAAACTCGAGGGAGGATGGGATGATCTCCTCGTACTCGAGAACGTCAACCTGGAGGTCAGGAAGGGTGAGGTGCTTGCCATCGTCGGCAAGAGCGGATGCGGAAAGAGCACTCTCATGCACTACCTCCTTGGATTGCTGAAACCCTGGAAGGGAAGAGTTATTTTCAAGGGCTCCGATATCTGGTCCAGCCCGGAAGCACTTCAGAAAGCAAGAAGCAAGTGGGGCGTTACATTCCAGTCCGGAGCGCTGCTTGGTAACCTGTCTCTTCTTGAGAACGTAATGCTCCCCCTTAAGGAGTACACTGATCTGTCCGAACGTGATCTGAGAATTGTCGCGTACAGTAAACTGGACACGGTTGGTCTTGCTGATTTTGCCGATTCGAACCCGCTTGAGGTTTCCGGTGGAATGCAGAAACGAGCCGGTCTTGCCCGCGCTATGGCGCTTGATCCGGAAGTACTTTTCTTTGACGAGCCCTCTGCCGGTCTTGATCCTGTTACTTCGGGAAGCCTTGATGAATTGATAATTACGATCAACAGCACACTCGGCACAACAGTTGTTATTGTTACTCATGAGCTCGCCAGTATATTTGCTATCTCGGACAGGGTTGTTATGCTGGACCCTGAGGAACATGGAATAATAGCTGTAGGTGCTGCCGCAGAACTGAGAGACCGTTCGAGTGATGAGCGGGTCAGACTGTTCTTCGGAAGGAACCTCGCTGCCAAAAAGAGGAGTGACAGGAAATGTCAATGACCGGGAATAAATTCAAACTTGGATTGTTCTTCTCAATTGGAGTTTTCTTTACGATTTTTCTGATATTCTGGCTCAGCGGGGGATTGAAGGATAATAAAACCACAACTTACGTATCCTACTATCCATGGTCCGTCCAGGGCCTGAGCGAGGGCAGCAGTGTAATGTATAACGGAGTTTCAATAGGTAGTATATCGAGCATCGATATAGCTCCGGATGAAAGATTAGTTGAAGTTATCATGAAGATCCGATCTGATTTCTCAGTGGATCCGACCATTGTTGCAGTGATGCAGCTCACAGGAATAACCGGTTTGAGAGTGATAAACCTCAGCGCTGACTCAACACGCACCATTCAACCCGTTGTTCTGGGGTTTGATCCGGAGTATCAGGTGATTCCAGTTGGTGAAGGTGCGATCCAGACTGTAACTACAACGTTGACAAGAATCACAGAGATAATTCATGAAATTGATTTCAAGAATATGAGTGATCAGTTCATACTTCTGCTTGAGAATACCAATTCCATTCTGGCAAGCGACAGGATCGAGATGATAGAGGAATCGATCCTGAGTAACTCACACAACCTTGATTCACTGCTTATCACGTATAACAGACTGGGAAAGAACCTTAACCAGCTTGTTCTGACTCTGGATACGATGGCGCCGGAACTTGCCGTAAGTGTGGATTCTCTTATTGGAGAACTGCATGCTCTTTCCGAACCGCTGGGCCGTTTCGTGTATAAAATAGATGATCTACTGATCAACAGCTCGGAGATGATGAACAACCTGTCCAGCTTTCTTGAGATACTGGGCAGAGATCCGTCCGAGCTATTTATTCGAACTTCAGGAGAGGGGGTCTGGCAGTGATGCGCAGACCGTTTGTATTATTTGTGTTGACAGCGATTCTGTTCTCATCGGCATGCATTACAGTTAATGTGCCTATTGGAGGCGACCCGCAATCAGCAGCGATTGTTTGGACAGTTGATCCAGACAGGATGGACCCGTGGACGGCTTCAACCAATCTGATCATTCAGATAAAGGACTTTTCTTCGTCTCCGTCTGTCCAGGGAGTACAGATGATAGTTCTGAACGAAGATGGCACCATCAACAAAACCACCACTGATATATGGAGCAGCCGACCTGTAGAGCTTCTTCCCGATATACTTCACAGGGATATGATCTCAGCCGGTGCCTGGGGTGCTGTGCTGCGTACATCCACACTGCTGCAGGAGAACCTTGTAGTTGAGGGATTTGTGAGAGAGTTTGGCGGAAGAGTTGTGCCTGGTGGTTGGGAAGCTGTTCTGGATGTTGATGTTACAGTGCTCGATGGAGATCACTTCGACCTTGTTTTCCAGGAGAACTACCGTTTCCACTGGGAGCTTTCCGAACCGAGTTATTCTCAGCTTGCCGGAGCGATGAATATCCTTGTTAAGATCTGGAGCGAGGAAGTCATGGGAGATATCTGGTCGGCGATGGTTCCCATTAGATAAATGGGGTTCTTCGGCAGGAATAAGAAGAGTACCGAACCAGAAGGAGAAATTCTCCCGGTTCCCGATCCCGCAACGGATGATCTTCTGAATTACATAATTGTAATACTCGACAGCTGCAGATACGATACATTCATGGAAGCCAGACCGCAAACCATCATGAAACTTGGTGAGACGGAGCAGCGTTATTCCTACGCATCCTGGACAGCTCCATCTCATTACAACCTCCTGATGGGTCTCATGCCTCACATCAGTCCAAAGCATGTTTTCGCGTCGGAGTACTACAAGAAGGATTTTCTCAGATTCAACGAGAGGCTTGGAGCGGCAGGTGTGGAATTCAAAAGCCTTATTCCACGTCTCTACCTTCCGGATTTTCTTCGGAATTCACTTGGATACATAACAAGGGCCATGGTTTCGCTGCCGGTACTGAACAGTCATACTCCGGTCAACAGCGGATTTGATTCGTGGAAGCTCATGCCGGAGCATAACGATATGGCGGCGATGCTGGATTGCATGACCTTCAGCCCGAACAGACCGTCATTCTATCTGCTGAACGTTGGTGAGACCCATTACCCCTATGCGCTTCCCACAGAACCAAAGAACAAATGGCCCAGGATAAGCGGTGTCCACGGAGTCTTCAAGCATCTTGATGATCATATGGTCGGGGGTAAACTGGTAGAGGACGAAGAGTCACCAAAATTCTTTGATCAGGAACAGCTGGACCGGCTTCGCGCCCGGCAGGTGGATACCGTACGTTACCTTGATACAGTCTTTGAGAGGCTGTTCGATATCGTACCGGAGAAGACCTATATAACCGTGACTTCCGATCACGGGGAACTTTTTGGCGAGAATGGTTATTTCGGACACGGACCTGTTTTTCACGAAAAAGTATTTCAGGTACCGTTTCTGGAGGGCAGGATCCGCTGAAGAATAATCAATCAATAATAGAAGAGGTGGTACTATGTCCGGCCAGTCGCGAAAACTGAAATTCAAGGCAGAGACAAAAAAAGTTCTTGATATCGTAATCAACAGCCTTTATTCACATCCTGATATTTTCCTGCGTGAGCTTATATCGAATTCATCCGATGCACTTGACCGGCTCCGATTCAAAATGCTTACAACTCCCGAACTTGATGTCGACAGGGAGCCCAGGATCGACATTCTTCCGGATGAGGAAAATGGTATTCTCATTATCCGTGACAATGGAATCGGTATGACCGAAGATGAGATGGCGAAGGAACTCGGCACAATTGCGAGATCTGGAACCGGGAGCTTTCTGGAGGAGATGAGTAAGCCTGAGGGTGAGAAGACACCCGAATTCATAGGACAGTTCGGTGTGGGTTTCTACTCCACCTTCATGGTTTCTGATAAGGTTGAGGTTATTTCCAGAAAGATGGGAAGCGGGGAACCCGGTCACCGGTGGACTTCTACCGGGCACGATACGTTTACAATCAGTGAAGAGGAAGATATTCGGGAGGGAACCAGTGTTATCCTTCATCTGAAGAAGGATATGGACGAATATCTGAAAAGCTACAAACTCAGGGAACTCGTGCGGAAGTACTCCGATTTCATCTCGTATCCGGTCTATATAAAATCGGATGATAACAGCGACTGGGAAAAGGAACCGGTGAATTCCCAGAAACCCATCTGGACGCGATCCGAGGATGATGTTTCGGATGAGGAGTACAACGAGTTCTACAGACACCTGAGCTTCGACTCCCAGGAACCGCTATCCCGGCTCGTATTCCACGCGGAGGGCACTACTGAATTCTACTCACTGCTTTTCATCCCTTCCTCGCGAACGATGGATATGCTCATGCCCGACTACAAAGCGGGGGTGAGACTCTTCATAAAGAAGGTCATGATAGAGGAGGAGGCGGATGAATTACTGCCAAGGTATCTCCGTTTCATAAAGGGTGTGGTTGAATCAAGTGATCTTCCGCTGAATATCTCCAGGGAAACCCTTCAGGAGAACAGAACAGTCAGAATCATAAGAAAAGCCCTTACAGGCAAGGTTCTGGGGTGGTTCGGGGATATGCTTGAAAGCGATATCGAGAAGTACCGTAAGTTCTTTACGAATTTCGGAGATATGATCAAAGAGGGCATCTACGCTGATATGCAGCACAGGGAGGAGCTTGCCGACCTTCTGCTGGTATGGACATCCTCGAGCGGAGAAGAGCAGAAAAGCCTCAGAAAACTTGTTGAGGAGCTTCCTGAAGATACGGATCGACTCTATTACATCACAGGAACCGACAGGAAGGAACTCGCATCATCACCGTACCTTGAATCCGTCGGCAAATCCGATGTTGAAGTCCTTCTCTTCGACAGCCCTGTGGATGAGTTCATGCTTCAGTCCCTTGGCGAGTACAGGGGAAAGAAACTGGTATCACTTCTGAAGGAAGTGGATGAAGAGGATCTCAGTGATGCCGAAAAGGCTGAGAAGAAGAACGCTGAAGAAACTTTCTCAGGCCTGCTTGAATACATAAAGGATCAGCTGGGAGACAGGGTGGAGGCCGTCAGGTTCTCTCCCAGGCTCAAGGAAAGTCCATGCATTCTGGTCAGCGACAGGAACGATCCGGGTGACATGCTCAGGCAGATGATGAGATCCATGAATCAGGAACTGCCCGACGCTAAGAAAATACTGGAATTGAATCCGGTTCATCCGATCATTACAACCCTCCAGGATCTCTACGAGAATGATAGATCCGGAGACAGGCTTTCAGATTACGTGCAGATACTCTTCGATCTGGGTACTGTTATGGCAGGCGCAAGACCCGAGAATCCCGCTGATTTCGGCAGACGGATAACCGACCTGCTTACGTAAGTCAGGGTCGACGCTTCGAGCGGGATACCGGTATGTTATTACCATAGAATCCGAACTTTAATCAACACTGGATGGTGGAGCATGGGCATTACTTTCTGAAACAGCAGTTCAAAGCAGTTTTTTCAGAAAGGATTTTCATGTATCAAACATATCTTCGCATAAGCAATGTCTCATACACATACCCCGGTTCAAATCAGCAGGCGGTAGCCGCTGTTTCTTTGAATCTCGACTCAGGCTGGACTGCGTTCGCCGGAGCCAACGGCTGCGGTAAAACGACCTTACTGAAACTCGCGACCGGGCTTCTGACGCCGGATACAGGTTCGATCGTTTCTTCAGGAACCACGGTCTACTGTCCTCAGAGGACTGATTATCCTTCCGAATTTATGGACGAATTCCTCTACGATTGGTCTTCCGAGTCCATCAGATTGAGGGACATTCTTCAAATTGGAGATGACTGGGGAGAGAGGTGGAATACTCTTTCCTACGGTGAACGAAGACGCATGCAGATTGCCGCTGCCATATGGACTCAACCATCTGTTCTGGCCCTGGATGAACCTTTCAATCATCTTGATACGGATGGCAGATCCCTTCTGATCAGATCAATGAGAGAATACCAGGGCTGCGGTCTGCTGGTCAGTCATGACAGACGG
>QNDS01000164.1 GCA_003644925.1 Candidatus Fermentibacterota bacterium | reverse complement strand
TTCTGAAATTGAAAAGGCCGGAGGAAGGGCGTTCATGTCTCCGACAGGACATTCAATAATCAAGAAGGTAATGATCGAGGAAAATGCGCTCATTGCCGGGGAAATGAGCGGTCACATCTTTTTCAGAGACCGTTACTACGGTTACGATGATGCCCTTTATGCGGCTTTGAGACTTGTCGAGATCATCGCTTCCCGAAGCGATCCTCTGCACACTTATCTAAAGGAGCTTCCGGAAGTATTCTCCACGCCTGAGATAAGAGAGGACTGCGATGATGATTCTAAATTCTCACTTGTCGCGAAAGTAACGGAACTCTTTCTGAATGACGACTACTCTGTAAATACAACAGACGGCGCCAGGATAACTTTCCCCGATGGATGGGGTCTTGTAAGGGCATCCAATACTCAGCCCGTTCTGGTAATGAGATTTGAAGCTGGAACTCATAAAGCACTTCTAGACTATGAAAAAACAACACGAAATGCAATTAGAAAAGCCAGGAGGGAAATAAATGCCTAGAGAACAGGTTGAAGAGCTTGAGAATCAGATTTCGTCCAGAAGACCTCTTCTGGATAGTCTCAACTCAATGTTTTCCAGTGTTATTGTCGGACAGGAAGAGCTCCGTCTCGGCCTGATAACCGCAATGTTATGTGATGGACACGTTCTAATTGAAGGTGTTCCCGGACTCGCAAAGACCCTTGCTGCAAGAACTCTGTCTAAATGCGTCAGAGCAACATTTTCAAGGCTTCAATTCACACCGAACCTTCTTCCGACAGATATTACAGGAACGATGGTATTCAAACCGCAGACTAATACATTCGAAGCCCGGAAAGGACCGATCTTCGCTCAGTTCATCCTTGCTGACGAAATCAACAGAGCACCTGCAAAGGTACAGAGCGCCCTTCTCGAAGCGATGCAGGAGCGTCAGGTAACATTCGGAGGTGAAACCCATCACCTTCCTGAGCCCTTTTTTGTAATGGCAACACAGAATCCAATAGAACAGGAAGGCACGTATCCTCTTCCTGAAGCTCAGGTGGACAGATTTCTAATGAAATTGAAGGTCGATTATCCCACAGCCGATGAGGAGATCGAGATACTGAAGAGAATAGGCGGGAAACCGGTTCCATCGATAGATCCGGTCATGACTACAGACGATGTTATAGAACTTCAGCGGATATCTTCGAAGGTAGTTGTGGAGGATGTAGTTATGGACTACATGGTCAGGCTCACAGCAGCTACCCGTCATCCAAGACAGGCGGGACTCAAGGATCTTCAAGACCTTATCTCAGTGGGAGCCAGCCCCAGAGGCTCTCTCGGCCTGCTTGCGGCATCGAGGGCAAGGGCTCTTCTGTACGGTCAGTCATTCGTAGACCCAACAATAGTCAAAGAAGTGGCACATGATGTTCTTCGCCACAGGATAATCCTCTCGTTTGAAGCGGAAGCTGAAGAAATCGGTGTAGAGGAGATCCTGAACAGGATTCTTAACCGGATTCCTGTTAAATAACCGAATTACAAGTTATGGAAAACGTACACTCACTGTTCAATCGAGTCAGAAGGATTGAGCTCAGTACGCGAAAACTTGTGGCACAGCTGGTATGCGGTGATTACAGTTCGATATTCCGCGGGCATGGAATGGAGTTCTCCGATCTCCGCCCATACGTTGAGGGTGATGATCCAAAACTTATCGACTGGAACGTATATGCCAGAACCCGGACTCCATTTGTGAAAGTCTTTACCGAGGAGAGAGAGCTCGTGGTGCTTCTGGTTGTTGATCTCTCCGGAAGTCTCCGATTCGGTTCGCTGAACCTGACAAAAGCCGAGAGGGTTGCCGAAGTTGCCGCGGTACTTGCCCTTTCTGCATCAGAAAGCAATGACAGGGTCGGTATGCTTACTTTTTCCGATAAAGTACATGACTACATTCCTCCGGAAAAAGGAAGAAAGCACGCCCTGGGTCTTGTTCGAAGAATACTCCAGATACCTGATATGCAGGCCCATGCTGATATCGATAAAGCATTGAAATACATGGGCAGAGTCATGAAAAGAAGAGCCCTCATTTTCATAATCAGCGATTTTGCTTTCCCTTCGGACAGCAGACTCCTCAAAGCCGCTGTTCAGAAGCACGATGTTGTTGGAATACACGTCTTTGACCCGAGAGAACTCCACCTGCCAATGATGGGAAGAGTTAGATTCAGAAACCCGGAGACCGGCAGCGAGAGAATCGTTAACACGAGCTCTCGAAGCTGGAGAAGGAAGTTCGCGGAAAATGTCCGAATGGTTCAACAGGCCAGAGAAGAGCTTTGCAGGGAGAACCGGCTGGACCTTATGAGCATTTCCACATCGGACAATCTTGTTCTTCCTCTGCGCAGATTCTTCGAACTGAGAAAAAAACGGAGACGTCGATGATTCCTGTACTCCTGGCCTTATTGCTTCAGGCTTCCGGTGCGCAAACAGTTCATACCTCTCTGGGGCTGCCGGTAACAATTGACTATTCCATTCCCGAAGGTTTCGTACCGGACGATATTGAAGTGACCGGTGATTTTGTTCTGCTTGAGCAGCAGGGTGACAGTATTACCATAATCCCGATGGTTCTGGACACGCTTATTCTGCCATCAATATACGCCATCTCCGATTCTCTGGGACTGGAAAACGAGTTTACCCCGCCTGTTCTTGTCGTTTCAAGAACGATGCCGGATACGACATGGATTGTTCCTGTCTTCCCGGCGCCTCTGCTTCACACCATTCCTCCGGGATTACCTCAGGATTACCGGCATCGGCACTGCTTCGAGGAGAAGTGGGGAAGGGCTCCATCGCACAGGTGGATTCTTCCGGTAAGTATTGGTTCTGCAGCAATACTCACCGCGCTTCTCATCTGGTTCATGCATCGAAGGCGTTCCAGGCTTTCCTCCTCTTTTATTCCTTCGGTATCCGGAGTCTCATATTCTCCTCTTACTGAAGTTAAAGCTCTTCTGGATTCAAAGGCTTTTGCAGAAGGCAGGTGGCCCGAATACTACAGAGATATCGACCGTCTTTTCAGGGATACTCTTGCCGTCAGGTTTGCTATTTCAAACAGAGCTTTCACCTGGCACCAGATCAGAATGCAGCTTAACGAGGAAGACAGCACCAGTAATCTCCTCACTGACGCAACAGACCTTACAAGGGAGATAACACTGCAGAGATACGCCGCATGGGGCGGGTCACGCGAAAGAGCTAAAAGATTCACATTGAAACTTCTGAAACTGAGAGAGGAGTGGCACAGGCAATGAATTTCCAGTTCCTGCCGGCCCTTCTCCTGTTTCCTCTGATTGCAGGACTCAGTTTTCTGTTTTCCCGAAACCGCAGTGTGATTTCACAGACATACAGCGGCCCATTCTCCTTCCATTCCGTTTCAATATCTCCAGGCTCCAGAATAGCTGTTCTGCTTCAGTTTACAGGAATTGCACTTCTATGTATCGCCATGGCGAGGCCGCAGCAGGGTTTCGAACGGCTTCCTGAAGCCGGTGAAGGTGTGGATATCATCATAACACTTGATGTTTCAGGCAGCATGACCCAGACGGATTACTATCCCAGCCGGCTTGCAGCTGCCAAAAGGGCAGCCCTGATCTTTATTGATGGCAGACCCAACGACAGAATAGGGTTGGTCATCTACGCCGAACAACCAAGAACGCTCTGTCCACCTACTTTCGATCATGCCACGCTGGAGCGGTTTATTCAGGGGGCAGAACTCGGGGCACTTCCGGACGGCACCGCTATCGGAGCGGGTCTTGCAGTTGCGGCAAAGGGTTTCAATTATTCCCAGACCGCACGAAGAATTATTGTACTCATCTCAGACGGAGAGGATACATCCAGTCAGCTCGATCCGATAACTGTTGCCCAGGCGATTAATACAATACACGGAGACAGCCTGAGAATTTACACGGTAGCAATAGGCAAACCGTTGTCAGAGGATGGCCTTGGACTGGACATCGAAACCCTCTCATACATAGCTGATCTCAACGGGGGAAGACTCTTCAATGTAGAATCACCGGAGGAGCTTGATGAGGTTTATACCGCTATCGATTCTCTTGAAGCCTCGACACTTCCCGCGGAAGGACTCTTTGTATACAGAGATTCATACATGTTTTTCCTGATATCCGGGATGATTCTTATCCTGATTTCGAACATCATGAGATACCGATTTTTCAAAGTGGCAGGTGAGTGATGACTTTCCAGTATCCATTCCTTCTGCTTCTACTTCTTATCATCCCGCTATACTGGTGGTTACGTGTAAAGTGGCATAATACTGAGCTTAAACTGCTCAGACTGTTCGTCAGACCGGTGCTTTGGGAAAGGGTCAGGATAACCCCTCCGCCTTCCCGATTTCTTTCCAGAATCCTCTTTTCAACCGCTCTCGCTCTTTCAATAACAGCTCTCAGCAGCCCTACCTGGGGCAGATCATCCGCTATTATATCAACCGGAAGCAAGAATCTTGTAATAGCTCTTGACGTATCACAATCCATGGCTTCAATGGACGAATTGCCTTCAAGAATAGCCAGAGCTGCCAATGAAATAAGAAAGCTTGCCGAAGAACTAAGCGATGTACGAATTGCTCTTGTTATCTTTTCCGGTTCATCCAGACTTGCCTCACCACTGACTCTTGACAGGGAATTTCTTATAAGCCGTCTGCCTGAAAATACCTGGAGCAGCTCTGATATAATTCCGGGTACCAGGCTAAGTGATATGGTGAAGCTGATGGTCTCCACACTTCCGGAGATGGACCTTGAAGCCAGCCTCGGTATCATCTTCAGTGACGGAGGTTTCCATGATTACGCCACTGAAAGTGCCGCCTGGGAGGCGAGGCGTCATGGAATGAACCTTGTAACAGTTGGTGTCGGCGGCCCGATTGAGGTTCCAATCCCTCAAGAGGGAGGGGGGCTCCTTCTGACTGCCGGAGGAGACACAGTAAGAACCTCGCTGGAAGAAGGATCACTCCGTGAGCTTGCTGAGGATACCGGAGGGATTTACGTACGACTCTCCGGATCGGATGATCTGGTTTCAATTGTGAAGGCCTTTCTGGAACACATTTCAGCAGAGAACAGCGAACTTGCAACAGGCGGTTCCACAACAACCAGAAGATATCAGTATTTCCTTGCACCTGCACTTCTTCTGTTTGCTGCAGCCTTCATACTGGAGAGGAGGGGGTTGTGATACTCCTTATCCTTGTAACCCTTCAATCGGTAAGCGGCCCGACTCCAGCCGAACTTGCAGATACTGCTGCAGAATACTATCTGAACTGCCAGTATGCGGAGGCATCAGAGATATGGGGTGAGCTTCGCTCAAGAATGCCTCACCACAGCAGAATAGCTTACAACCTTGCAGCATCCTTCTTCCAGATGGATTCTCCTCTGGAAGCTGATTCAGCACTTACGTCTGTTTCCGGAGATGTCGATGAAGATACTCTAGCATCAGCTCTTGCACTTACCGGCCTTTCGCTTGCAATACAGATGGAAGACTACGGCGGAGTAGAAAGCGCTGTAAGCACTCTTATCGAAAACATCTCCGATGGTGTATCCCTGGATTGCGAAAGGACAGGGCTCGAAGCGGGACTCAACTGGCTTTCCAATCACGACCCTCCCGATGATCAGAGCGATGACCAGCAGGATCAGAACGAAGACCAGCAGGATCAGAGCGATGACCAGCAGGACCAGAACGAAGACCAGCAGGACCAGAATGAGGACCAGCAGGACCAGAACGAAGACCAGCAGGACCAGAACGAAGACCAGCAGGACCAGAGTGAAGAACAACCTCAGCCTCCACCTCAGATAGATGAAATGACCCCCGAGCAGGCACAGGCGATACTGGACCTGATCGAAGAGAACCAGCAGGCTCAAGATTCCACAGGCAAAGCCAAGGCCGCGCTACCATCAGGACCGGTGTGGTAATGGTCCTGATCCTTCTTTCAATCTTTCTGACTGTATCTGATTATTCTCTGAATATTCCGGATTCCGTTCAGACAGGAGCGGTTTTCTCATGCGAGATATACTTAACCGGTGAAGATCTGACCTCGGTCGAGTGTGTGCCGGTCTTTTCGGACGGACTGCAGTATATGGGCACAAGCAGCATGAACTCATTTTCAAGCGTTTCAACCCCCACAGGGAGGTCGGTATCATCCGAAATACGTCTGCTGATGAGTTTCAGCGCACCCTCGCCTGGAACCTACACTATCGGTCCTTTGCAAATTACATCTTCAGGTAGAATACTCCATGAATTTCCTGTCCATGCGGTTACAGCAATCGGGAGTATTCGGGGAACAGTTTCAACAGGTTCACTCCGGGAAACCCGGAATGACGAGATCGCATGGATGGAAATAGAGATCGATACTACGGGAAGGGTTTATCCGGGTCAGACATTCAACGTTGACTACTTCATTTACAAGACTGCGAGGAACGCAGAAATAGTAGATCTCTTCATTGAGCCTTCAAATTACGCTTCTTCGACTCTTCTTGAAAACTTCGAGGAGCTGCAATGGATACGGTGCAAGAACGACACTTACAGAACCTGGCTCGCTACTCTTGAGGTTACACCCGCATTTGCATGCACGCTCTCCCTTCCTGTTCTGAGGGGAAGAATCGGTCTCCCGGGCGGAATGATAAGACCTTCCAGTGAATACTTCATATCAACTGAGGGAGAAAGGATACCTGTCTATCCATTTCCTGAAATGAACAAGCCTGAGAACTTCGACGGGATCACAGCCGGGATATTCTTCCGTCTTGAAAGGGTTACAAGGGGGTACAGTGCAGCGGGAGAGAGGTGCGTTCAACTTTCGATCTCCGGTCAGGGAT
>QNDS01000163.1 GCA_003644925.1 Candidatus Fermentibacterota bacterium | reverse complement strand
TCTTGAAGCTCTGGGCTGCTACTGATCCTCTCCCCGTGATTCCTCAAGTTCTTTAAGTACTTCCTGCACGGTTGTTTCGGTTGATGTAAGCCTGTTTCGGAGGCCGCGGATAAGATCGGCAGCCTGTTGGACTTTGTTCTCTAGATGATCTACAGGGCAGTCCTCCCGGCCTATCTCATCTACCAGTTTTGTCAGTTCGTCCAGATTTTCTTCGTAGGTTGCTTCTTTTATCCCGCTTGTGTCATTCATTATCAGTCCTTCCCGGGGTGATCCTCTCGATTAGGGCAGACAGCGAACCATCCCTGAGTGTAACTTCTATCTTCTCTTTTATGGTTGTATCCGAGATACTCCGCAACAGTTCCCCATTTATGCCTCGAACAGTTGCCCAGCCCTTTCTGTATAGCCTCTGAGGGCTGTTTCCTGTTACCGCAGCTTCAAGATTCTGAAGGTGCATAGAGCACATTTCAAGCCTGCGTGAAACCGATAGGGCGAGTGTCCTTTCAAGGGAATCCAGATCCTTTTCAAGCCTTCTCAATGCTCCGGTTTTCAGTACAGATTCAAAAGAAAGGCCGCACTGCTCGAGTCTTCCCGATGCCGCTGAGATCGAACTTCGTGCGCCCCGCAGCAGCCAGTTCTCGAGTGCGCTTATCTCCTGCCTCTGTGTTCTGAAGATCATCATGCCCGAACGCAGCAGAACAGCAGCGGTAGAGGAGAGCCGCTCGCGTGCACGGGCAACACCTCTTGAAGCTGCCCTGTGAAGCATTACAGCCAGAGAATCGATGTTCAACATAAGATCAGCGATCCTGTTTACAAGGTAGTTCGCCGCATGTGTGGGAGTCCGTACGCTGGTATGCGAAGCATAATCCGGAAGAGTGGTATCAGTCTCGTGTCCTATTGCCGAGATGACAGGCCATGGAACCTGTGATATTACACCGGCAATGTGTTCGTCATTGAACCAGGCGAGATCAGTGCTTGAACCCCCTCCACGCGAAAGGACAACTACTTCAATATCCGGAACAGCAAGCAGTCTGTTGAAGGCATCGATGACACCCCTTGTAGTTCCATCACCCTGCATGGGCGCGTACGCTGCAAAAATCCTGAAAGGGAATCTGCTTTCTGCAAGGCCCTGCACGAAGTCCTGCTCAGCCGCTGATCCCTGAGCTGTTATAAGACCTATATTCAAGGGAGCAAGAGGCATACGTAGTTCGCTATTTATCTCCAGAATTCCATCTTTTCGGAGCTTGTCGACAAGCCTTCGAAGCCTGTGAGCCTGATCTCCCATGGTCCAGGAGGGATCGATCTGCTCGACAATCAGCTGATACCGGCCGCCTTTATCCCAGAGGGTTATCCTGCCGCCAATTCTGAGTGTCATACCTTCAGTGAGTTGGAATACCTCTCCAGCGCGCGCAAATTGCCGGACGACGAGAGGACGGCTGCCTGCAAAAAGTGCACAGTCAATAACCGCCAGAGGCTGACCCATACCATCGGGTGATGGTTCTATAAGCCTGAAATATGTATGTCCTCTTGCGTTTGAATCAGAGACTTCAGCGATTTCTCCCCTTACCCATACAGGTTGCGGGAAAGCGGTAGAAAGAAGTTCGGATACCCTTCTATTAAGGGAGAGGACAGTGAAGTCGGATGATATATCAGAATAGTCTGAGATGGTATTCCCCGCCGGTCTCACCTATATCGTGGATTATTATGTAGGCTGTTCCGGTATAGGGCGCTGTAAGGACCATATCTTCGGTTCCCTCTGTGGCTCCCTCAGCTATTGCGAATGCCCTTGCGTACAGATAATCCTCGAAATAGGGCAGTTGAATGAATTCATCGTAGTTCATTTCGTCTGAGGCTATGATTATGTCAAGATCCATCCTGTCCTCAAAAATCAGGAGAATCCAGTAATCAAGCCCCTCCTCCAGGGATATCGTGTACATTGCCGTAGCGCCTCTACCTATAGTGTCCTCCGCTTCAAGCAGCGGCGGCGGTGTTGATAATGAAAATGCAAGGATCAGAAAAAATAGAGTCATTTATTACCTCTCATATAGTAATTTCATTTTATCCGATAATTACCCGTAAGATTCTCCAGAAACTCCCGGAGGTCAAGTTTATCGTTTTTAAGTATTCCACCATTCTATCTTCAGGTCTCATTCCGGTTCCAATTTCAGGATTTCTCAAATACCCGTAAATTCCGGAATAATCTTCCGTGATCAGTTTTTTCATTTTACCTCTTAAGTTTCCGATTTTTCGTTTTTCGGGACATCCGTATTTTTCAGGGGGGAGGCAGAAAACTGAAATTCAGAAAAAATGCGACAAAATTCCGCTTCTATGCCCTGAACAACGATATATCTTACTGATAACAGTAGTGGCATACCCTATAACTCACCATAAGAAGATTTGATAAACTAATATTTGCATGCCCCGGGGTATCACATGACGTGGATGTACTGGGTTTATCCCACCATTCACCAAATGCATTTTATTATGAATTAAAAACATGAATATTGTCACTGGGTAGGATGCTGAAAATTCATGATAGAAACGCTATCACAGACTGATGTAAAATTAATGCAATTCTCTGTATTATTACAAATAAAACGACATGCAGTATGAATTCATCGATTTTTACCCTCCTGATCGATGATATTGCCCGGAAATATAGATGCAGATAACGTTCCATATTATGCAGAGTTATCCAATATTTTTAAGTTGTATATCTCATAGAAATACACCTGCGGGAATAGCCTGAAAAGTATGAAAATCGCAATTGCTTTACTAAATACCTCCGCATCTGTATCTTTAGGAAAAGAAAATTTCTAAAATGAAAAACATGATCCGCATGGAGGAATTTTGAATAAAGAACAGACAATCAGGAAAAGACAGACAATAGCGTACAAACTTCACAATGGAAGAATAGTGTCACTTTCCAATGAAATTCCAGAGGGTACTGAGGTAAAAAATATCCCTGCCGGATCGGGGGAGGGCAGGGCGATATACAGAAGAGGGCTGATTCTTGCTCTGGACCAGGCAGTGAAGAGAAAATTTCCCGGCGCACAGCTATGGGTTGAACATTCGATTTCACTTGGATACAGGTGCCGGCTTATAAACAGGCCGGATATGACCTCAGAAGAGATTGTAAAAAGGCTTACATGGGAGCTGCAGCGCATTGTTGAAGAGGCAATCCCCATCGAAACGGTCAAGTACGATACAGATGATACCGATGACCTGCCTGACGAGTTCCTTGAACTGTTAGCATGGAGTTCGGGAAAAAGGGCTATAAGGGGAAACAGGCTGTGCGACAGCTGCGCGTTCGCTATGGGGCCTTCCGTGCCCGACACATCATGGCTTACGAAATGGGAGCTCAAGCCGCTTGAACGTGATTTTGTGCTGAGGTTTCCCGGCTCAGCTTCCTGGCCTGAAATAGACGTATGGATTCCCAGGAAGAAGCTTAACAGGGAATTCGACCTTGAAGAGAAGCACATAGCGAGAATGGGCGTCCAGAACATAGATCAACTCAACAGGCGCATAGAGGAGGATGGAGGCAGGCAGCTTGTGATCATGAGCCACTTCTATCAGACCTACAGGATGGTTCAGATAGTGCAGCAGCTGAAAAAGGATTTCCCGGCAAGAAGGATAATAACGATAGCGGGCCCCTCTTCAAGCGGCAAAACAACGTTTGCAGGGCTTCTGAGAACATATCTGGTTGCGCAGGGTTTCGGCGCAAGACTGATAAATGTTGATAACTACTTCAGAAACAGGTCGGAAACCCCCATGGATTCCCGCGGAGAACCGGATTTTGAGTGCCTTGAGGCTATACATACGGAAATGTTCGGAGAACATCTAGGTATCCTTATGGAAGGCAACGAGATCAGGATGCCGCTGTTTGATTTTCACGCTGGTGAAAGGCACGATAACCATACTCCTTTGAGGCTTGCAGAGAATGAATTTCTACTTGTGGAGGGTATTCACGGCCTGAACGACGCGCTTACACCGGGTATTGCTCCCGAATCGAAATTCAGGATTTACGCATCAGCCCTCACGCAGCTTAACATCGATCGTATCACAAGGATGTCCACCTCTGACAGCAGGCTTGTAAGGCGAATGGTGAGGGATAGTACCCAGAGAGGGTACTCTGCTGAGCAAACAATAAACATCTGGCCATCGGTGAAAAGAGGTGAGAGGAAGAACATCTTCCCGTTCCAGGAGGGTGCGGACGCGATGTTCAATTCCTCGCTGCCGTACGAACTGCCGGTGCTTAAAAAGTACGCAGAGCCCCTTCTTAAGGAGGTTCCCTACGATTCTCCAGGGTACCATACCGCTATTAAGCTTCTGGATATACTGGATTGCGTAAAACCAATTGACCAGAATCTGATTCCGATTACGAGCCTTCTAAGAGAATTCATCGGAGGTTCGATCTTTTCGTAGCGGGGCCGGACGTCACTTCTGGTTACTTACTGAAAAGAAGTTTGATATCACTCCAGCCTTCTTCTCCGGGGTCGGGATAATCCCACCATTGCCATACATACCATTCTCCTATTGAATCGCGGCGGCAGATGAACTCTGCGATTCCCCGGGCCCGGTATTCCATTGAGTCAGGCACCATGCTAAGCCTCAGGTCGTATTGCCGCGGGAGAACCAGTGTAGAACCCGTTGTATCACCGCTCCATGGGTATTCTTCATATCCTGCAAGTGTAAGGTCTAATAAGCAAACCTGATTGAAAATCGATTGATGGATTTCCTGTTCTGTATCAAAATCCCAGGTGAGGGTGTCTCCGTTTGATATATAGTTGAATTCAAAATCATTCTTGAAGCAGTTCAGATAATGACCTATGTCTCGAAAAACATAAGCATAGGTCAAATTCTCCAGTGCCTTGTATGCGCTGTCAACGGGGAAGTGGTATCGAATTGGGGAAGTGTATGGTTGTACCGCAGGATTGTCGCAGGCAAATAGTACCAGGATCGGAACCGCCAGGAATAGTAATACTGGATAATATCTTAATCGAATCCTGGTGATTATCACTGTGAACCTCCTTTAGACTAATTAAATATACCTGTTTCGAACATCATGTGCAGGTAAATTGAAATTTGTATATTCAGAGCAATAGAAATAGAAATAGGAGGATATCCAATGATAGTTATACTGATTGCGCTGATTGCAGCCCCCATGCCCGGACCGGATATGTCGGTTCTGAGCAGGCCTGTTACCGGGCCTTACACCAATCTCCTGTATTCCACAGACGTTCCGCACGATTATGACGTTATTTCATACGATGTTACTGTAGAAGTATTTCCTGCACTTGAAGTGCTTGAATGCGTCACCGATGTTGTTTTTACACCTGAAATTGCAGGTCTTGATGAAATACGGCTGGATCTTGTTGGCCTGGCCGTAACTGCGGTATCGGACATCAACGGTTCACTGTCGTATTCACAGCTTGAGGATTCTCTGTTTATAACACTTGCTCAGCCTATCGATCCCGGTGATACAATCTGGGTCCGGATCGATTATTCCGGAACACCATGGAACGAGGGGGCGGGAGGATTCGGCGGTTTCTGGTTCAATACTACCGGTTCAGGCAATGTATCCTATCACATGGGTGTTGGTGTTTATACGGATCCTCCGTCACTGGGGCGTGTGATATTCCCATGCTGGGATCATCCCTCGGATAAAGCTGCTATAGATTTCCATATTACCGTACCTGATACACTCTATGCTGTAGCTAACGGCGATCTGCTGTCCATGGACGAGAACGGTACCGATGCTATTCTGACCTTCAACTGGACACAGCCGCAGCCCATGCCCACTTACCTGGCAGCATTTGCCGTCTCTGACTACGCTGTCCTGGTGGACTCTACCTACGACTGGATCTACTATTTCGTTTATCCGGATGATATAGACGATGCACTTGTGAGCTTCCAGAACGTGAACTTGATGATGGATCAGTACGAAAGCGCATACGGTGCATACCCATGGGACACTAAATTCAGTTATGTCCAGACGCCCAAAGGAGATATGGAACATCTTACTCAGGTGTACCATATCTATTTCGCCATCAATGGAAGTAACAATTACGACTGGCTCCTTGCTCATGAGTTGAGTCACCACTGGTGGGGGAACTGCGTAACCGAGGATATCTGGACCGATGTCTGGCTTTCAGAGGGATTCGCCGTTTACAGCGAGGCCGTGTGGGCTGAATACTACGGCGAAGCCGCCTACAATGACTACGTTGTGAACGATATGATGATTCCATATCTGAACAGCGGTGAGTTGTTTCCCATAACGAACCCTACTACTCCGGCTGAAATGTGGAGCTACACAACCTACCAGAAGGCTGGAAGTGTTCTTCACATGCTCAGGCATGTATTGGGGGATGTCGATTTCTACCAGGTTCTTCATAACTATTTTGAAGAATTCAAGTACAGTAATGCGTTTACCGATGATTTTCGTGATCATGTGGAGGCCGTTACCGGTGATGATATAGACTGGTTCTTCGATACGTGGCTTCATGACTGGGGTTACCCTGTATACGATATTCAATACACCTGGGTTGCAGCAGGTGCCGACTGGGATCTCACTATCGATCTGGAGCAGATACAGACTACAGGTCCCATTTTCACAATGCCTCTAGAATTCTTGATTTACGGTTCCTCTCAGGATTCGCTTGTCGTGATGTGGAACGATCAGGTTGTTCAGAGTGAGGTGTTTACAGTTCCCTTCCAGCCCACTTTGGTGGAATTCGATCCCGGTAATTACGTTCTCTCCACTCACCTGACAGGTATTGAAGATCAGCCGCTTCCGCCTTTGCTTGGAACAGGTGCATTACATTT
>QNDS01000162.1 GCA_003644925.1 Candidatus Fermentibacterota bacterium | reverse complement strand
GCAGTTTATGATGCAGATTCCTCACCTTCCCCTGGCGGCTATGCTTGTGGAACTCTCCAATGCAGGTGAGATCTCTTTAGACGATCATATATCAAGAGGTGAGTATTACTGGGAAAGACTCCACTGGGCACAGCAGGGCGGACGCGGTATGTGCATGGCAGTGATCTGGACAATGGGTTTCGGCAGGATAAACGAGTGGCTGGCAGAAGAGGGGTTTACAGGTACGGAGATAAGAGGGGTTACTCAGGACGTTCCTGATGCTCCTGTTTTCGACCCGAATTACATTACTACGCAGGATGCTCTGGGATACCTGAAGATCATCTACAATAACCTCGACCAGTCCAGCGTAAGGAATATCGGCACAAATCCCCCTCTTTCCGACCATATCAGGGAAACGTTGGGATTTAAGAATACTATCTACGGCTGGCTGGATGTTTCAGAAGAGAGTAAACTCCTGTTCTTCATCATTGATCAGCCGGGAGATTCCGATCTTGGAATAGTGGTTCTTGCCGAAGAAATCGATGATACCGCCGATGTTGATCAGGGATTTCGAATGCTGTTCGAAGCACTGATGTACTAACCGGGAAGCCTGATGAAAAGTGCTGAGATATAACCTTTGAAAAGAGGAAGCATGAGAACGTTTCTGGTATTGATGATATTCCTTCTGCTTGGCTGCAGTGATCCCTGGGGACCGAATCTTTCAATAACTGTTACCCATCCTCCAGCAGGAGGAGTACAGGCAGACGAGAGTTATATCATAAAATGGACCCTCAGCGCACCGGACTATTCCAATACGGGGGTTCTGCTTTTCGCAGACACGGACCTCAATCCGGAAACGGGTCTTATCCAGATATCCGACTCCCTTTCCATTCAATCCTCCGGCTACCTGTGGGACTGCTCTCTGTTTCCGGAGGATTCATACTATATCCGGGCTATAGTATACGAGGGAAACAACCACGAAAGCGATTACAGCGATGGAACCATTACGGTTACACATTAGATAGAAGCTGTGAACTTGAAAAGGAGTTCAGAAACCCTATGAAAGACAAGGCCCCTGTTATTGTTTGTCTGCTGCTGATCACTCTATTGAGTACCCCGGTTACAGCATCGATACCATCCCTTCTGGAAAGCCTGGGACTTGTGCCGGTAGAGGATTCCGGAGAGGAAGCGCAGCTGGAGATCGCTTCAATTCCCGCTATGGAAGAATTACCCGGGATCAGATTCAGCGCACTGGTTATCGATCTTCAAACCGGGAACCCTGTAGCACGATCCGGCGCCGGTGAATTTTCATTGAACATTCCAGAGATCTTTATTCTTGCTTCTTCTATAAATGTGATGCCGGAAGATTCCCTTGTTCCGGTAATCCCTGCGGAGTCTGAATCCGTACCATCATGCACCGCAGCTGATGTTGCCATTGCCCTGCAGGTAATCCATTCCGGAATGGAAACCCCGGAGGTTATTGAGTTGCTGGAGAAGCCCGATATGGGAGATGGACAGGCGTCGTCGATCGCAGAGGGCTGGGACCTGTACGGCTGGGTGGATTCTGGAGTGGATCATAAGACGTTTATATTGATAGCCATATCCCCCGAAGGAAGGGAACTTGGATTCATTCTTCTTTCTGATGATCTCTGCTGCGAGGAGAAAGGAGATCTCGCGATGATGCTCCTCTGGCAGGCCGCTTCGCAGCTTTGATTGACAGCCCTTGCGTAATGTATTAAACTTATTCTGAGTTATTGTTGCAGGGGTGGAATAGGCTGCCCTTGAAACGAGGAGGAGAGTAATGAAAAGGGTCTTTCTACTGATATGCGTTCTTGCTTTCGCCGGTACTGCCTTCGCAGGGTTCTCAATAGGTTTCAAGCAAACACCTGTTCCTACTTATCTATCCAGTGCATTAAGTCTTACCACTGACGATGTTTACATGCTTCGACTTGGTGCTATGGCATCTCCCGATTTTCGCATTGAAGGATACTTGGGTTACGGAACCCAACATGCTGAACTGGATCCCGCTGTACTTGGCGTGGAATATGATGGATCCGTTATGGTCTTCGGCGCTGGCGGATATTACATTATCGCAGCCCCTGCCAACACAAGTTTCAGCATCGGCGCACAGTTTCTCTACGGAAAAGCCACCGGAGAATACGGCACTTCCTGGGATCACGAAACCTCTACCTGGAGCCTTGATCCTCTGATGAGGATCGACTTCGCAATCCCGGGCGCGGAGCGCCTTGCTTTCTTCACCGAATACGGAATCCGATACGCTAACGCCACCACTACATACACAGAAGGAACCACCGTTATTGATAGAGTCTGGTCCGGATGGCAGACATATTCTCCTCCTAACATTCTGGCAGGCGCGTACTACATTTTCTAGTTGAATGGATGCAATATCAGGGGCACGCATTTCTGCGTGCCCCTTTTGTTTTGTACGGCTGGCGTTTGAATGTATATTCCCCCGATACGAACCGATTTTCAAGAATATCTAAGACAAAATATCGAAAGAGGTGATTCATGGCTGTGAATTTCAGGGGACGAAGTCTGCTTACACTTCTGGACCTTTCGGGGGACGACATTCGCTACCTTCTTGACGTTTCCCACCTGCTCAAGGCTGAGCGGACCGCTTTTCAGATCAATCAGAGATTCAGAGGAAAGACCCTCGCGATGCTTTTCGAGAAGAGATCGACAAGAACGCGATGCGCTTTTGAAACTGCATTCGGCGAAGAGGGCGGTCACCCCGTATTCCTGTCCAGTTCCGACATACAGCTCGGAGTGAAGGAAAGTATCGAAGACACTGCCAGGGTTCTCGGCAGAATGTTCGACGCGATCATGTTCAGAGGCTTTGAACATAAGACCGTGGAAACACTTGCCGCATTCGCAGGGGTGCCTGTGTACAACGGACTGACGGACATGTTCCACCCGACCCAGGTTCTTGCTGACCTGATGACCATGGAAGAAAACTTCGGGCGCCTGGCGGGTTTGAATTTCGTTTATACCGGTGACGGCAGGAACAATATGGCAAACAGCCTTATGGTGGGATGTGCAGCAATGGGCGTGAACTGCACTATTCTTTCGCCGGAATCTCTTTATCCTGAATCGGAGCTTGTTGATACTGCGAAGCAGATTGCTTATGATTCCGGTTCGATGCTTACAATAACCTCTTCAATCGAGGAAGCTGTGCCCGGAGCCGATGTGATATATACGGATGTATGGGTGTCCATGGGTGAAGAGGACAAGGCTGCGGATAGAATGAAACTTCTGGAACCCTACAGGGTCAATTCCGAAATGATGGAACTGACGGGAAATCCCGAAGCTATATTCATGCACTGCCTGCCCGCAGTGAAGGGAAATGAAGTTACTGTTGACGTTATTGAGGGCAGTTCTTCTGTTGTCTGGGATGAGGCCGAGAACAGAAAGCATACCATAAAAGCTCTTATGGTTGCCAGCCTTCTATAAATGGAGTAAATAATGATCTTTCTGCTTCTGCTTCTGCTTGCCGGTGGAGAAACAACTGAGCTTATACTTACGCAGCCCATGATCGAGGAGATCGATCCTGCGGAGTACGTTGTAGGTCCGGGTGACATTCTCTGGTTCTCCATTCAGGGGGCAGGAACAGCTATGTTGCTTGGAACCTTTGAAGAATCCATTCTCTATATGACAATCACACCAGATGGTTACGCTGTTGTCCCCTCAACGGGCGCCTGGCTGGTTGCCGGGCTCAGGCTTTACGAGGCAACCAACCTTATTGAAGCAGGTTTTGCTTCAAAATACCCGGGATTACGCGGAATGGCGGGACTTGCCGTAATCAGAGCGTTCAGAGTTCCCGTTACGGGACAGGTAGCATTGCAGGGGATCTACAGTGTCAATGGAGCCAGCAGATTGACAGATCTTCTGGATCTGGCGGGGGGGATTTCATCCTCCGGAAGCTGGACATCGATCCAGATACTGCACTCAGATGGTGACACAACAGAGGTCGATATTACCGAGTTTCTCCTGAATGGCTCCATGCAGTCTAATCCGGTTCTCTCCCAGGGAGATAGAGTTCACATACCTCTGGCGGATGAGTTTGTGATTGTAGAGGGTGCTGTCAGACTGTCAGGTTCTTTTGCGACCGCCTATGGAGGCTCTCCGGAATACACAGCCTGGTCCGGAAGCGCCAGAGGAACAGTGGAATACATCTCAGAAGAAACGGTGAGTAATCTCATTCAGCGGGTTGGTGGAACCAGAACGTGGGCTACCAGGGACAGCTGTTACATTGTGAGAATTCTTCCGGGCGGTAACGAAGAGAAGATCAGAGCTCCACTGGACGATCCTTCGGTCGACCCGGAGCTTCTACCCGGAGACAGAGTTGTCTGTCCCGGGATTCCGCCTATTGTTACGGTATCAGGATACGTCTACGCCCCCGGTGTCTATTCGTATACGGCTGGAATGGAAACCTTCTTTTATATCTCGCAGGCTGGAGGGCTCCTGCGTGAGGCATCCGAATCCGGGATAAAGGTAGTAATGCCGGACGGAGAAGAGATAGAGTATTCTGATGCAGAGGTGATTGGTCCGGGATCCGCTATCGTTGTTCCCAGGAAGGCACTGGTAGGCTGGCAGGACCCTCTCCTGATCTTCACAAGTATCGCGTCGATTATTATTGCGTGGAAGAGTCTGGATTAATATGAGCGAAGGAAAACAGCCCCTGTGGTACCTCTATCTTCTGCTTAAGAACAGATGGTTCCTTGTGAAGGCACTTCTTATCATCATGATTCCCACTGTTGTCATTACTTTCATGCTGAAGAAGAAATACACTGTTACTTCGGTAATAATGCCGCCGGAAGACCAGTCAGCCTCCGGTCTTTCCATTGCCGGCCTTGGTCTTTCAGAATTTGCGGGTTACTTCAGCGGTGGTATGGGATTCTCTCTGCCCCTGATGAGCACAATGTCGGATGTCTTCGAAGAAATATTGAAAAGCAGATCTCTAGCTGAACATGTGATTCTAACAACCGCTTTTATCGACTCAACGGACCTTCGGAGTATTTACGATCAGAACAAACCCCTCGGGCTTTACTGGGCAAGAATGAAATTCATGGAGAACTACTCAACCAGTGTAACCCCGTCAGGATTCCTTAGAATACAGTACACCTCAGGAGATCCCTGGTATGCTGTTGAAGTATCCGAAGCCATTATCGCTACACTAGACAGTATTAACAGTGAAATCAACACCAGCAGGCTTGAACAGACAACAGCTTTCCTTGAAATAAGAAAGAGCAATG
This sequence comes from Candidatus Fermentibacterota bacterium, assembly GCA_003644925.1. Classification (GTDB taxonomy): domain Bacteria; phylum Fermentibacterota; class Fermentibacteria; order Fermentibacterales; family JCC-6; genus Aegiribacteria. The sequence goes on along the minus strand of QNDS01000162.1, from coordinate 1,594 downwards.
CGGACAGTCTGCTCAATAGTGCCGTAGTTAATCTGCAGCTGTTCGAGGAAGAGCATGGTATATTTTTTCCGGATCAGGAATTGCTGGTTTTCATAGAGAACATCGCAGAACTCAAAAGACAGTACATAATCCTTCTTACTGACGCCTCTGCCATACGGGCAGGGATCTCCGGTGATTACAGTCCAGTTGCTCTTCTGAAGGAACGACAGGCTCAAGAACTTCTGGAAGTGATCAGAATGCTTGAATCCGGTAATCCGGCAGAGGGTTACGATGATATTCTCTCTTCAATGTCCCCGGATCAGTATTCGGATATTCAGTACGAATATGCGGGTTTGAGGGCGGATTACGAAATGACACTGAGAATGTCCGCCGGAGCCAGCTTAAGCTATCAGCAGGCAGTAGTGGCTGAGGGGAGAGAACAGCAATCGATCAGGGTTCTCGACCCGCCGAGACATCCGGGCTGGAAGAGCAAGCCCAAACGAAGTCTTATCTGGCTGGAGGTATTCCTTCTGGCGTTCATATCTCTGTTCGGATTCCTGATAGCCAGGGAGAATATCCGGGATGTGATGAAGAAACGTCCCCTTCAGTGGGAGCCGTGGCGTAAACTACTTGAAGAGATCAGGAGGGAAGTTTCCTTCAGAAGGAAATAGTTCCTGTCTAGGATTTCTTTTCGTTCATGAAATCGATGTATTTCCTGTAACGTATCTTCGAGATCGCTCCGTTTTCAACGGCTGATTTTACAGCACATCCAGGTTCGGTAAGGTGCAGACAGTCCCTGAATTTGCATTCATCAAGGTAATCCCCGAATTCGGGAAAACAGAACTGCAGATCGTTCCTTGGAATATGATCAATGGAGAACATCCTCAGACCCGGCGTGTCGATAACGGCAGTATTCTTATCAAGGGGGATCAGCTGGGCGGCAACCGTTGTATGTTTGCCTCTGCAGGTCTTGGGGTTGAGGGCGCCTATTCTTACGTCAAGGGATGGGTTGTAATACTTCACAAGTGAGGTTTTTCCCGCTCCGGACGGACCCGTCATGACGACTGTCATTCCTCTTACGTGCTCCAGCAGTTCATCGGTGCCGCGGCCCGTTATGCAGCTGACCGGGAAGAGAGGATAACCCGTTCTTTCCCGATCGTAAGTGGCCTGAATCCTGTTTTTCAATTCTTCATCCTTCGGGCTGTAGAGATCCATCTTGTTCAGCACGATGACCGCTTTCAGGTCTTTCCAGCTGGCCCCTGCAAGAGCCCTGCAGACAAAACCATCGCTGAATACAGGATGCTTGATAGAGGCGACTATCAGAACCATGTCGACGTTGGCAGCAATTATCTGGGTTGATCTGCCGCTCGATGCTGTACGCTGAAGGATACCTGTTCTTGGCAGAATTCTTTCAACTGTCGGTATATCGGCAGTTTTGACTGCAACAGCGTAATCCCCTGTGACCGGCTTTGTTTCGTGGTAGATCCGTCCTGCTATTCTTGCCCCCGTTTCGACGCCGCGTTCATCGATTATAGTGACACCTCTCCTCCCGACGGATGAGATCCTGCAGGAGAATTCAGCGGTGCTCAGAAGGATGCTTCCGTTGAATCGGGTT
>QNDS01000161.1 GCA_003644925.1 Candidatus Fermentibacterota bacterium | reverse complement strand
CTCGATGCAGTTCTCCTCCTGCTCAAGCGCAAACGACCTGGACAGTCCCAACATGCCTGCAAACATAAACGTGATCCAGAGCATACCTGGAGCCAGTTCGGTGATCCGGTCGTAGCTGCCGCGCAAATCCGAAAATGAAAAACTGAAGATCAATATGATAAGGAATGCAAACATGAGCATCGAGTTTAACATCTGCTTGGTTCTGAACTCGGCTGTAAGGTCTTTTTTTGCGATTGCGATGCACCGCTCCATATCGCTTACTTGGTTTGACGGCACATAAACATGATTGCACCGACATCTGATGCGTGGCAGGCATATCGGCGAGCATGGTTCGGACAAAATTCGCCGGCACCGCGCCACCCACAACCCCAAGGATTGCAAGATGCCAGATTTACCTAATGATGATGAGATAAATAACGAATCCAATGAATACGACTTGTTGCTGAATAAATTCACGATTTGCCATCTATCGACCCTTCCAAATTCTCACCTCTCGCCTCATAAGGTAGAACCATAGCATATTCGTTACGAATGATCCGGCGATCATCGAAATGAGGATTATTCCATACAGATCCCAACCTGATACAGAGACTGCGATCACTATGATGATAAGTATAAGCTCGCAAAGTCCGATAAGACCTGCAACCCGTGATAACGATGTGCGGTGCTCTATCGTCTGTTCATAGCAGAGCGCCCTCATGTTGTCAACGACAATCTGGAACGCCTTTGCCTTTGAAATATTCTTTTTCATGGTCTCCACCTATAAACTCCTTTTCAACGCATCTTACGGCTCAATGTGTACCTATCCGTTCCCCCAACATCTTCGCCTGATACCCTGATATGCTCCTCTCCCATATTCTTTTTCACAGCAATCACGTCCCCCTTCCCGATATTCATGCTGCCTTTTTTGATCAACATACTCTGATTCATCCTATCACCCTGAAATCCCTTCTAAATACTCCTGTGTTGTGCTATACACATCTCATACTTCATGGGCGTCCTCATGGTCGCGGAGATTTCTTTATATTTTCCATCGTCTCAACTCCATAAGAAGATCGTTCATATCTCTCACCAGTTCCTCCGCGGTTACATCCTCTAACTCCTCTATTATGCCATATTCGTCCTCGACACTTAAATCGTCGTCATGCTTTAGCTTATCAAGCAGATCGTCTTTGATTTCAGGTACCGCTTCTTCATCTGCAGCGAAACCGCCTCCTATAGACTCTTCTTCACCCCTATCTTCGCTTGTTTGTACCCGCTCTACATCAGATTCCGACTCTTCTTCGATCTCTTTTTCGTCGGATAACATATCTTCAACCCCCGCCTCGTCGGATAACATATCTTCAATCTCCAGCTCAATGCCTAGCTCATCTTCCCCTTTTATCTTCCGAATCAGTTTTTCAGTTATCTCACCTATATTCATATCATCACCTATTACACGTTAATCGCGAACATCGTGGATACAAGACCTGGTACTACCAGTATAACCAGACCCGACACAGCAGTCATTATCGCTCCATAGAAGAATATCTTATGCTTTGCACCGCCATCTGCCACCATCACTGCAACGGTATTTGAGATCGTCATTATGAAGATTGCTGTTACCGTAAACTGGTACAGGAAGGTAAGCTCAGCAGGACATGTACCTCCGAAACTGCCAGCAAGCCCGGTCATACCACTCATAGCACCCTCCGCACCCTCAGCTAAGCCCGATGATTCAAACATCGCTGCAAGCGCATCATTAAATGCGACTATGATCTCGATGATAAATATGAGAAGGGCTGACATTGCGGCGTGGAGCAGTATGACCAACCCTGCAAAGTTGGCACTGACAGGTTTTCGCTTCATTCTTAAGAGAACGATTGCAAGGCTTGATGAAGAGACGATCTTTCCGATCTCTGCAGGATCTCCACCAAGATTTATAGCATCATTAAATATCCTTGCACACCGGTTCATCAGCTCAGATCCGCTGTCCTTGATGAACCTATCCCAGCAGAGACTCGGGCTGAGTTCGAGCGATAGACTTTTATGTAACGTATTGACCAGTGGTTCAAGGGATCCGACTGTTTCGCGGTCCAGGTGATTTATTGCAATATTCGGGTTGACGCCCATCGTTCCTGCAAGTGAACCAAGTGTCTTTGCAAACGCGGGGAAGTTAAAATCCCTGCCGGTTACCTTGCCATCATCAATCACCGCCATAACCCCAATCGGAGCTACGAATGCTGCAGCAGCGATCATGATATACCCGAGATGTATCTTTAACAGAATCAAACCCAGTGTCACTATGAGTCCGGCTGGAAGTAATGCCCTGCAGAGCAGTTTTATCATCTCCTGTTCTTTCGATCCGGTCTCAAGCGAATGTGTTCTCAACTCGGATGGAGCCGCATCGCGTATGGTAAAGACCCCTATCCCACAGATGACTACCATCACCAGAGCGATCACAAACGCAGTCTGATGTATATCTCCGATTGGATATAGCATTGTTGATAGCAGTATGACCATTACAATGAGTGTTGTTGAGATGAGGAGCGCGGTATACCCATCCGTCCATTTCTTAAGTGCCTCGATGCTTCTTTCATAATTATTAGAGTATATACTTTCCATCGTGCTCATCTCATTTCTTAGAAACTCCTTTTCAGGCTCCCCTGATGACATGGCACTTGCCATTCTCCCGAAAAATTCCTTCAAGATCGCAAACTTTGCCTTTTTTGAGATGAATTTGCACGCCTTTGAATATGCATAGCTCCACTTTGCAGCAAGCGTATATACTCGCTTGAAATATATCGACAGCGAATAGTTCTGCTCGGATGTATGTTTGAACAGCTCATTCCTATCGATATCTGCTGTGGCAATCGATGCCATATACGTAAGCAGGAAGAGCAGATCATCCGCAACCCTCTTCTCCACACTCATACAATCCCCTCCTCTTCCGCACGCCCCATCATCTGGAATAACTCATAGAATCCGAGTACCCCTGCATCATGTATCTTCCTTAGGATCTTCTCTCTTCGATCAAGCTCTTTGTATATCCTTCTCCGCTTATTCTTCGGTAAGCCGCGCTTCGGAGCGATCTTGTTCTCAAGCAGGTACGAGTTGTTCTTTCCTGTAAATTTGAATACATCCTTTGAAGGATCCCACTGAAACGTCTCGACGAAGGAGAATGCCTGTGAGGATGGATCATATCCCATAATCTCGTTGATGCTTGTGATGCGTCTCGCCATCCCTTTACCAGGCACGTTCACAGCATTCTGGATGACGACAAGGTTTAAGTTGTCTATGTAGGTCTTCGGGACGTTTATAGGGTCTCCGGTCAGTCGCTGGATCAGTTTCTCAACAGATGCTGCGTGAAACGTAGCCATCGCAGGATGTCCTGTCTGCATCGCCTGAAAAGCGATGTTACCCTCGGCACCCCTGATCTCGCCGATTATTATCTCATCCGGACGCTGCCTCAAGGCAGCCTTCAGCAGATCAAACATTGTAACGTCCGAGCTTCCCCCGTCCCCCGATCCTCTTGTGACTTCTCTTAACCAGTTCTTATGTGGTACCTGTAATTCAGGCGTATCTTCTATCGATATAATTTTTGCACCTGCCTGTATACACGTTGTCATTGCATTAAGCGTCGTCGTCTTTCCTGATGCGGTCTCACCAACAACGAAACAGTTCATCCCCTCACCCAACAACATCCAGAGATACGCAGCCATCGTATAGTCGAGCGTATGGAAGTCGATGATGTTTAAGATGCTGAGCGGAGTCTCTGAAAACTTCCTTATCGTGAAATTGCTGCCCCGTTTCGATACATCCTCTCCGAACACGATGTTTATCCTTGATCCGTCAGGGAGAGCGGCATCAACGATCGGATCCCGGTATGTTATCGGCTTTCCTATCTTCTCTGACATCCGCACAACATAAGAATCGAGATCCGCTATACTATCGAACGTTATCGTCGTCTTTAATCCGGAAAAGATCTTGTGCTCCACAAATATCTGCCCCACACCACTACAACTGATATCCTCGATATACGGATCCATCAGAAGTGGCTGGAGGGGGCCCATCCCGATCTTATTCTTGAATATGTAGTATTTGATCTTCTGAAATTCGTCAGGGGTTACATGCACCTTCTTATTTTTGGCGGTCCTGGCGCGGATGCGCTCAAATATCTTCTTCCCAATCCCCCCTTCTCCCCCCCTATCTCCATCGTATTCTATGATGCATACATCATCGAGACCCTCTTCCAGTAAGGTTTTCTTAGCATCTATATCATCTGTTGTAACCTCCAGAACGTCTACGATATCGACAAGTGCTTCTTCCACCTCTATGAGCAGTTCATCGACACTCGCGAACAGGGTTGGTTCGATGGGGATGTAGTAGTTCCTCACATCATCTTTATCCGGATAAATATGGATGGATATTCCATCTCCGGCAGGATATATGATATTCGGCTTCGTTATCTTCTTCAGATCTCTTGAAAGCTTAGGGTAGAACTTTGGTACCCCTATATCATCGAGTGGAAGCATGTGGATGTAATCAAGTACATGACGGTTCTCCTCTGCATTGATGAACTTCTTTGCATCCGAAGGCAACATGCGATAGAGTCCACACTGCATCAGATCGGCTCCATGCGCCTCATGAACGTTCGGTTCAAAGGGTAGAGACTCCATCTTAATCACCTTACTTACGCCTTTGCCTTCGAGATCGGGATAATCCTCATACCAAAGCCAGGATCAACGTCGAAGCTGACGATGTTTCCTGTGCTCTTCTGTGCACCACGTATCTTTGCAACCACCAGTGACTTTATCATCTGATCGCCAGCTTCTTCCATCTTCAGGTGCAGGTGTGCGTCACAGATCGATCTAATCCTGATCAGAAGATTCTCAGGGAAGGCGTACCCATGTGCCGTCAGTAGAATTGTCTTTCCAAGATCGCACAGCTTTTTACATCCTGTGAAGAAGTTTAAGATGTCGTTATCATTCGAATGAAAGACAAAGACCGTGAGCGAATCGATGATGATGACATCATTCTTACACTGTGCCATGGATTTCAACATGAACTCGAGCAGGTTGCCACTCACATCTTCAGCCCAGTCAACGCCCTGCACATGGATCGGAAATATATTCAAACGTCCTATGATGAAATAATCATCTACATCGAGTGACAGACTTGTCATCTGCTTAAGCAAGCTCTTGACAGTGTTTTCAGTCGTGAATATGGCGATACGCCGTCCCTGATTCAAGCCCCCCCACATAATCTGCTGTACAAGGACCGACTTGCCACTGTCATTTTCCCCTTCGAAGAGGGATAGTGAATTCATTGGGATTCCACCACCCATCTTATGATCGATCTCATAATTTCCTGAGGATAAGACATCCGCAAGAAAGTCTTCTTCTTCATCGTCGAATTCTTCTTCAGCCATTTGATCACCCACTAAAGTATTTTGATGTACTCACTCCGTTCGGAGTCGTTATCTGAAGCCAGTTTATGTATTCATATTTCATCGGATCGCTATCATCCACCTCGATCCGGATTATCATCTCCTCATCAGGATCGAATATATCAGGATTGATCATGTCCGGCGATATCCCGGTTACGGTCCATGTATCATCATCGTCCGGCGTCCCATTCGTGTATGGTAGCCAGACGACCCTCATATCTCCACCATTGACCGAACGGTAATGCACGATCAGATCCATCTGTGAATATTCCCTGATCTGTTCATGACCCGTGTTACAAAGCGTTACGTCGATACAGGTCCCATTCGCAGTGATGTTACTGATCTCTATCTCAGTCTTCAACTGCTCATTCTTTGCATCCTGCACTTCTTTGATCGAGCTTGTTAGTGTATCGGTCATATATAACCCCCCTGTTATGACAACATTGGCTGCTATCAGGATTGCTGCAACCGCTACTATCGCCGCAATGATTGATCCAGCCCCCATTTCCCTCACACCGTGAAATAATCCTCATCCGAGATACCATTATACATTATGAACTTGACGAAATACTCCGTCCCTGATATAACCGGAGCATCAGTCATATTCATCGTGACCTTGATCGTCTCCCCCTGCCCCCACCTATCACCACCGTTTTCGATTGTGTATTTCCAGCCTGGTGAGGTCGATCCGGTCTCATTATATACAACCCTCATGAAATCTCCTTCCGGTCCGAAGAAGAGGTCCGAGTTAGCGATCAGATTCGGATGGATGCGATTGTTTCCCACGTTCTTGACCCAGATGTATACGATGCTTCCAGATAAAGAGTCTGTCTCGTGTATAATCGTTATATCGGTCTTCATCCTATCATTGATCGCGTCTGTTGAAGCTATGAGCGGATCCTGCGCCCTTGCAATCGCCGGAAATGCTGAAGTGACGAATGTTGCAGCACATATCACGGACGCTATCGTGATCATAGCAATACTGATCGTTTCTCCGCCCATTTATCCCACCGTCCTCCATGGCAATTCCCCATATATCGAATAGATCGCCTTCTGATCAGACTCGCTTGGATTCAATACCGCATTCAACTGGAACATCGCAGCTATGTGATCTTTCATCGTTGACGCACTCCCTTCAGCAACCTCCTGAGTAGATAGGTCTGTGATCTTCGAGATGGTATCTTTTATCGCCTCTGAAATATGTCCGGTAAGCACACACAGATCCAGCAGATCATCCAATTTACTTCGCTCGATAGTTTTAAGTGTGTAATCCGTCCATCTCATCAGTTCGGCGAGGGCATAGCTATCGAATCCGTTATCAGGTTGGATTTCCGGGGTTTCTTCCGGCATCCCTTCGCTCTGCTTCGCTTCCTCGTACTGCTTAAACATATCTGCAAAGTCAGGAACATGATCTGGGGTCTCCTCCTGTTTCGTCCCACTATCTTCGCTCTGCTTCGCTTCCTCGTACTGCTTAAACATATCTGCAAAGTCAGGAACATGATCTGGGGTCTCCTCCTGTTTCGTCCCACTATCTTCGCTCTGCTTCGCT
>QNDS01000160.1 GCA_003644925.1 Candidatus Fermentibacterota bacterium | reverse complement strand
TACTTCCTCCCGATGCACAACTGATGACTTTCGCAGGGTTTCAGTGAGGCAGCGCCGGATTGTTACACCCGACGCTCCCGCATAAAAGATACTGTATTTTCAAGACCATCTTCAAAGGAAGTCACCGGTTCATACCCGAGAAGTTTCTGTGCAAGGGTAATATCAGCCCGGCTGTGTTTTACGTCTCCGGGGCGCTCCGGTCTGTGGGATGGTTCTATATCCATTCTGCCTGTAAGACGACCGATCTGGGAAGCAAGATGATTAACGGAAATACTGTCACCACAGGCAATGTTCATCATCAGTCCCGTCGCCGCAGGAGCATCAGCTGCAAGAAGATTGGCGTGTACGACATTCGCAATATAAGTAAAATCTCTTGACTGCTTACCGTCGCCGTTGATCACCGGTTTGCGGCTCTCCAGACAGGCGTTTATGAAAAGCGGGATTACGGCCGAGTAGGGGCTGGCAGGATCCTGATATGGACCGAATACGTTGAAATATCGAAGAGCAACGGTTTCCAGTCCGTAGATATGGTGGAAAACCTGCATATATTTTTCGCCGGCAAGCTTGCTTACCGCATAGGGAGAGAGCGGCCTTACATGAAGATCTTCAGTCTTGATCTTTTCGGGCGCATCACCGTAAATTGAGGAGGAAGATGCGAACAGAACTCTTCTGCAGCCTGCATCCAATGCAGCATGCAGGACATTCAGAGTTCCCTGTACGTTCACTTCGTTGGTCGTGATGGGGTCGGCAATTGAACGGGGAACACTGGGAAGAGCCCCCTGGTGGAAAACAACCTCTATACCCTCCATTGCGTTTCTGACGATATGATAGCTCCTGATATCACCTTCGACGATTTCAATATCATCTCTGATATCCGTCAGATTGGCCCAGTGACCTGTAGAGAAGTTATCCAGAATCCTTACTCTGGTCCCCTTTTTCAGTGCTTCTCTGGCAATATTGCTGCCGATGAACCCGGCGCCTCCAGTTACAAGATACATCTATTCAGTTCCCCTCAGTATTCTCAGAGCCGCCGTGGCCGCTCCGAGACCGTTATCTATGTTAAGAACACATATCCCCGGGCTGCATGAATTGAGCATGGAAAGCAGCGCAGTAACTCCTCCGAAAGCAGTACCATAGCCCGTTGAGGTTGGTACGGCAATCACCGGTCCTCTGTAGAGCCCTCCGATAACAGTTGGCAAAGCGGCATCCATTCCGGCGAAGACGATGCACACAGAGGACTCTCTCAGGGAGGGAAGAACTTCCGCAAGTCTATGTACTCCCGCTACCCCGATATCGCAGAAGCGGCGGGTATCAACTTTCATCGTTTCAAGAATTATTGCTGCCTCCTCGACGGCATGAAGATCCGATGTCCCTGCTGAAACAACTGCCACCGAGCCTTCGGCAGAGTCAGAAGTTATCCTGTACTCCCCCGTTACGAACAATCTTCCCCGATCAGAATACCGTCCTTCAGGGAATGAATCAAGAAGTGCCCTGCCGAGGTCTTCACTCGCCCTTGAAACGATGGCAAGACCTGTTCTGCCGAAAAGGTTCTCCGTAATCTTCAGTACCTCTTCAGTGTTCTTGCCCTCTGCCAGAATTACTTCCGGTAGGACAGCGGTCACTCCTCTGCCAGTGTCTACCCTGGCAAATCCCAGATCAGGTGTAAGATGAGAATTAAGCATCTTGAGAGCATCGAACGGGGAGATATCACCCTTACTCAGAACTGCAAGCAGAGCTTCAATACTGCTGTTCTTCAATATTCTCCTTCCGCCTGCGGCAATATGTGATCAATTTTCCTGATGTACTGAATTCGGGATAAAGGAGCCGCCATCGGGTTGATAAACGACGATCTGGGAATATCGCATTGCCCGAAGCTGCGAAAGCAGGTCGTCGACTATGCCTCTCAGATCAGCCTTTTCCCATCCGACGTAGAACCTTGCCGATACCCGTGCTCTTGAATCAAGCACAAGCACCGAAGGGAAAGTACTGACATTGAAACGGCCCGATACAGTCCCCGTGTTGTCAATGATAACCGGGAATTCAATCCCCCAGTCCTCCACAATGCTGTGCAGTTCATCTATCGAGGTTTCATCCGTCTGGATTGCTGCTATTACTGCAAAAGGCTCTTCGAGATATTCTTCGTGGATCGCTTCGAGCCGGGAGAAATACTGAAGGTCGTTAAGAGTTGAAAGCCTGCAGAAAAAGACAACAACAACATGCTTGCTTAACTGATCGTAGAGACTCAGGGGCTCGTTTGAGTTGATCCAGATATGATCAGCCGGGAAATCCCCGACATCGGAAAGAACAGTTTGTACTTGAGGTTCCGGCCCCAGGTCGAAGAGAAAACCGAGAAAAAATGCAGAGGCAATCATTGCCAGAACAAAAACGATACCAGACCGTATTCTTTTGCGGCTGAGTTCGGATCTTGGCAGTTCGTGCGAATAGTCTTCCAGAAGAATCACCTGCTTCTTTCATTCTCTAATGCCGCAAACCTGGCTTCTGTAATAACTTTCTGGACAGGGACAGTATGCTGTCTGGAAGCCTCTGCGCAATCCTCATACTCCGGCTCCGCCCGAAGAAGTTCGCCATCCAGAAAGACCCTTTTTACTCCAATAGGCCCGAATCTGGTTTCAACCGTTCGCTCATCTCTGTCAAGAATAGCCCTTTCAACTTCACAGAGCCTCATTCCAATAGTCGATGTATTCCTGAATATACATTCGATTACAGTATCCATTTCGGTTACAGGACAGAGTACTGTGGCCTCTATTGCAGGCCGGCCCTTTCTGCCGACACAGATGGCGGCATAGCAATCCATTGCTCCCGATTCAAGGATTCTTCGGGCGGCATCCGGCCAGAGCCTCGCATCCATGTCATCTATAACAGTCTTGATCTCCATACAGCGATCGGTATTCCAGAGAGCATCACCCAGTGTTTCGGCGATTGTAAGACGAAGAAGATTAGGGCGCGACAGGTCTTTTGATCCTGCGCCCATTCCAGTGGATTGCGGTTTCATGGGTGGAGGAGTGTCCAGCCGGGATTCGACCGCTGTAACCAGTATAGCAGCTCCTGTCGGGGTAGTAAGTTCGCTTTCTATACCTGTTGGCGTTATGGGAATACCACTGAGAATACACATAGTGGCAGGAGCAGGTACCGGCAGGGTACCATGAGCACATGTTACCGTTCCTGTACCGGTCGCGACAGCTGATGAGAAAACTCTTTCGATCCCGAGAAGGTAAAGGCCGCAGAAGGATCCAACAATATCAATTATGGCATCCATAGCGCCGGTTTCGTGAAAATGCACTTCGTTGAGTGAAACACCGTGAGCATGAGATTCCGCTTCCGCCAGCCTTTGAAAGGCATCGAGGCTTTTATCTTTAACATATTCAGGTAGATCGGATTCGGAGATGATTTGCTTGATGTCGGAAAGATGTCTCGGAGAAGTCTCCTTCGGGACAATGACTGTTACGAATGTTCCCTGCATATGGTTTTTCCGGACTTTTTCCGCAGACAGCTTCCACCCCTTCAGATCTAAAGAGCGAAGCATCTTTTCAAGCTGAAGTATATCCAGGCCGCAGTCCACCAGGGCTCCAAGGATCATATTACCTGAAATTCCACAGAACGGGTCAAAAACAGCTATCTTCATCACAGTCCTTTTTTCCGGTATGCACTATATTCAGCCATTGTGTTTAACGAGTAAGCTGAGCCAGCCAGCCTATCTTACGGGTATTAATCACTACATAATATAACGGGCTGCATAGGAGGAACCATTGTCAGTGCCCCGGATGCTGAAACAGAACCTGCTCGATGGAGGACGCTGCGGCATCCTTTTTTCAGGCGGGCACGACAGTGAGGTTCTGCTCAGGTCTGCTGTCAGTGTCCTTGGAGCTTCAAATGTTTTACCGTTTACAGCGGATACAGAATTGCTTGCAGCATTTTACAGAAAACATATTCGCAGCGTTGATGAAGAACTGTTCATTGAAACGGTGTTTGTCCCCGTTGACCTGATGTCCTGCAGGGAATTCACACAGAATACGGACATGCGCTGCTATACCTGTAAGAAAGAACTCTATACCAGACTGAAAGCGGAGGCGGTTGCCCGGGGATGTGATACTGTCATTGATGGAACCAATACCGATGATCTGAGTGAGCACCGGCCCGGACTTGCTGCCGCGGCGGAAATGGGAATAGTCCACCCCTTCCTGGAAGCCTGTATGGGAAAGGATGATATTGCGGAGCTCGGAGCCCTTCTTGGCGCAGGAGAATGTCCCTCCGATTCCTGCCTTGCAACCAGAATTCCACGCGGGACAATGATAACGTCCGGATTGCTTTCCCTTATTGAAAGCATGGAAGCCCCCCTTCGCCCCTCCGTAAAAGGCAGATTCCGTGTGACAGCTGGAATCGGCAGGCTGCATATCTATTATTCAGCAATAGATGAAAAACAGGTTAAAAACAGTCTCGGACAGATGAGACTGATCGCGGAGAGATCAGGGCAGCAAATCGAACTTCATCTACTCGAATCGTAAATTCCGCAGGATTTCCACGAACAGTTCGGGGTTTTCAGGTGATACCACAAAAGTCAAACCGGATGTCTTAAGTATTACGCAGTTCTTGAAATCAGTTACATACGCTTTGAAAGATCCAAGTTTTCCGCTTTTGTAACTGCCCGAAAAACTGAAAAGACCTCCGTTCCCGAAGGTTCGAATGGATCCTGTCATGGCTTTCGGGTCGTATTCGACCGATTGCAGCATACTGATGTCAATATCTGTATACCACATCAATCTCCTGATGCGGAGGGAGTTTCCCAGGATACTATAGCCTCTTATTGTAAAAAGGAGACTGATGGACAGGGTCAGGATCGGGATAAGCGAATACAGGATCATAGTAACAAGTGTGGAAGCCCGGCCGGAAAGTATCATACCACCGAAGACACCCACCAGAAGAAGGCTACCAAGAAAACTGATTACTTTAAGTAGCGTTCCCCAGGGAGCATTGAAATACCTTTCATCCTCGATCATATCAATCTCCTCCATCATCAAAGCTTTCACTGATTGTACTGGAATATCAGTATATGCTCCTTATTAAGTTCTGCAAGTGCCGCAAATGACGTCCGGTCCCAAGCATTGACGTTGACTGCCTGAATGTAAATTCTCTAATCATCCGCGAAGGGAGTCTGTATGGATGCATCAGGCAGTGAACAGGAAGAAAGAACAATCTCTGATGAAATCAAGGGAGACAGACTTCTGCAGGAAAGCAGCCATGAGAAGGCTGCAGAGTTTTTCAACAGGGCAGCAGCAAGCCATCCTGCAGAGCAGAGCAGGCTGTACCACAAGGCCGCGGTATCCTTCTGGAAAGCCGGTGTATTTCAGAAGGCAGTAACGGCATTCAAAAAAGCGATTCAAGGCTGCCGGCAGGATGGAGACAGGGCAGGAGAAGCAAGGAACACCCTTGGTCTTGGAGCGAGCTACCACGGCCTTAACAGGATGTCTGAGTCATACAGGGTCATGCATGATGCACTGAAAGCCGCAGAGGAGAGCGGGGATCTGAAAATAGTCGCTGATGCGACGAACTGGCTCGGCATTATCTGCAAGGATCAGGGGGACTTCTCCCTGGCCGTGGATCATCATAAGAATGCTATTGAACTTAGCAGGAAACTTGGAAATGAACAGGATGAAGCCAGTTCCCTCAACAGTCTTGGCCTGGCTCACTATCATATGGAAAACTATCCGGAGGCCATGGAGTGTTTTGATAAAGCCCTGGATATACATCGAAGCAGTGATGATTCATGGGGTCTTCCAGACACACTCAACAGCATAGGTATGACACTCAGAAAAATGGGCAGGCCCGAAGAAGCCCTGGAATACTATACCGAAGCCCTCGAAGCGAGAAAGAGAGCAGGAGGACTGGCCCGGACGGCCAACATCCTTAACAACATGGGAAACCTTTGCCTGTCCATGGGTAACACGGATAACGCAATCAAATATCATAAAGAAGCTCTTGCGATCCGCGGCGAGATTTCCAGTAGAAGCGGTATGGCATCATCCCTTCTCAACCTTGGAGAAGCGTGGAAAAAGGATGGGAAACTTCACAAATCGGCATCATGCCTGCAGAGCAGTCTGAACTACCAGCAGAATAACAGACCTGATGAAATAATGATGGACACTATCGGGATGCTGGCCGAGGTCAGAAGCGCGCTGGGAGACAGTGAAAAGGCATACGATCTGAGTGTTCAGGCTCTGGAGACATCAAGAGTACTTTACCGCGATCTTCTGAAAAAAAGGCTGATGGAATCAAGAGAAATTCTTGAAACCGAGCACCGGGTCAGGGAGGCACAGCTTCTGCGAAGCAAGAACCGCAAGCTTGAGGATCTATCGGACATGCTGTCAGCTCAGAAGGAACAGCTTCAGCTTATCCTTGATTACGTTCCGGCGGTGATAGTATTCATTAATAACGAAGGAACCGTGATCAGGCTTAACAGATATGCGGCCAGGCTTATCGGGAAGGAGCCCATAGAACTCGTCGGCGGTGCTGCTGAAAAGCTCTTCGGGGCGCTTGGAAGAACCATCCAGAGTTCCCCCCGCAGGAACAAAGAAGATATTTCAGAACCCCTGATGAACTGTGAGGAAACGGTTTCACTTAAGGATGGAGATCATGTCTATCTCTGTCACCGTGTTCCATTTAAAGGTACAGAGAGTGCATTCGACGGAATGGTTGTATTCGCTGTTGATATTACGGAAGAGAAAAGAGCGGAACGGAGCAGGAGGGAGCTTTCGGAATTGGCCGGCAGGGCAATAAGACTCGAAAGCCTGGGGTACCTTGCGGGTAGTATAGCTCACGATTTCAACAATCTTCTACTGGGTATTATGGGCAATGTTGAACTGGTGATCGGCCGAACAGGTGATGCGCAGTCCAGGAATAATCTGGAAAACGCCTCCGATAGCGCAAGACGTGCCGCGTCGCTCTGCACGCAGCTGATGGCTTTTTCC
>QNDS01000159.1 GCA_003644925.1 Candidatus Fermentibacterota bacterium | reverse complement strand
TTATAAGGGTTAACGCCTGCTTCAAGGACATTTCTATTTAATGTATCATAATCAAATGAATCATCAGCAATTCCTATAAATGGACGCTCGACTACATCACCATTCTTCAATGTGTATTGCATTTTTCCAGCCATAGGAATGCGATCAGGCATATTTAAAGCTGTAAGTTCAACACGATTGCTACTGTGGATGACGTTGTTGATATCTAATAAACTGCGGTAAAGAGGATTAGCTTGTAGAACGATCTTTTCACTGTGAGTACGTGCAAATTTAGGTGACATTGCAGCTAATGCATCAGGTACAGCATCATCAGCCGCATCATGTAATGGAGCAGATGCACCTCCGAATCTCTCATGTGTACGGTTAGCACTATTAAGGTAAGTACGTTGAGCTTTCATGGATATTTTAGCCATGTTCTCCTCGCCACCTACCAAGTCTACTAGGAATGAATCTCTCCAAATAGCAGCATCAGCTCGTTGGGCTATAGCTGCTGACATTTTAGCGTGTATATTGCGGTACGAACCTGTTAATGGATTAAGCATCACGCTGGGATCAAATGCACTAAGTGCTGCTCCGTGTTTACTTAATGCTCCAATATTTAAGTCTTTATTATGAGCTAATGCACCTGCACCAGTATCAAATATGGCGCTGTAAGGGGCAAAAGTAGAAGCAACACCTGTAGTTACAGCCTTTTTAACTCGTGCAACTCCATGCATAAATTTCATTGTCGCACCCATATGATTATCCGCCCATTGAGGATTCTCATCTAAGACTCGTACTAGATATTTATCATTAACACGGTAATATTGAAACTTACCTTGACGAGTGACGCGTACTACATCATCAGGTAACTTGTTAGGATTGATATTCTTAAGCTGCTTACCACTCAGTTTTGATACTACATCAACATTGTTAAATGTAGGAAGTTTTTGTTCTAGTAGAAACTCTAGGAAATCCCCTCGTGCCTGATTTCTAACCGTGAAGTCAGTCTTTCGAGCTAAATACTCAGGGTAAAGGGTGATAGGATCAACTCCTTCTCCCGGTTTAATGGTATTAATATCATCAACAGGTAAACGTGGCTGAGAAGGATCAGTATAGGACAATTCCTGATGACGCCGCGTAGGTACATAATGTGAACTATGAGCTGCTCGATCTTTGTATGCAGCAGCAGATATATCCCCATTGCGGAACATCATCCGATTAGCATCTTTAAAGAAAAGGTATTCATCATCTAACATTGAAGCTAGATCAGGATTATCCCTTCTCAGTTGGTTATACTTCCTAGCAATCGACCATTCAGTATAGTTGACTCCTTTAGTATCACCCCATATAGCCTTCTTAGGTTTAGACTTGGTGAACCTTTTATCAGCAGCACGTTCTTTATTAAGACGTTTTAAATCGTCCCACTTAGTTCCTAATACACGCATATCAGCGAGAGTAGCCTGATCACCGACTTTGAGTTGAGCTTGTCGAGCTAATAGATGTGTTAAAGGTACATGCCCGCCATCCATTTCACCCATATTACTACTGGTAAACTTACCTGATTTAGCAGTTTCACTTATACGAGAGGTGATTGCACGTTTATCTATCTTAAGGGTGATATCATTTTTAAGTTTATGAGCCTGTTGAATGGTGATAGATCCTGCTTGACGCGCTTCATTTACAAAACGCTTAAGAGGGCTAGTCCAATCTACAAACTGAGCCTTTTTAATGTCTCCCTTAGTTAATATACCGTTGGGATCAGCATCAAAACTGTTAGTAATTAGCTTTCTACCTTCTGCGTCTTGTAACTCGGCGGTAGGAATACGTGAAGATTCTGATGAACGTGTTAATTGTGATAACGAATCCTTCTGCTTAAGTGTGTGAGCAGTGATTTGTTTTCTAACTGCTGCACCTCCAAACATTACTCCTACACCTACTGCTAAAGCTGCAAGTTTCTTATGTTTAAAACCTGTATCAGCTTCAGTAGTCATCTTACCTTGGAATTCAGCAGTTTCTTCCGGTAATCCTGTAGTAACTAGACCTTGGCGACGGGTACGAAGTGCATCGCGTTGTAATTCTCCGGGAGATTGCCGCTGAGTTATAGCAGTTTGAGGAGTAAGATACTTAGGCTGACTCATTGCATCGACTGCTTCTACTCCTCGACGCGCTTCTTCTGCCTGTTCCCAGCCGCGTTCATAGATGCCAGATTCGTACTCAGGATTAACAAATTCCCCTGTTACATCACCAATTGTCCCAGCTACACCAGTTTCAGCTATAGCACCTACTAGTGATTTAGATTGTAAACCGGGAAAAGTTATAGCTACAGCAGCATCACTTACCTTTTTAATAGGTGTGACAGGTTTAACTGCATTAATCGCTCCTTTAACTGGAGTAGTAACTGCTTTAGTAACCCCGCGAGTAGCTAACTTAGTAACTGCTGTTTGAGGCGCACCAAGTAATTCTCCAGTCATACGTAAAAAGGTATCACCAGTATTCCGTGGAGGAGTAGTGTGTAATATTTCTTCTGCGCGTCGATCTCCACTAGCAGCATAGTGTAAAGGTTTAATTAATGCTGATTCAGTATCAATCTCATTACCTTTCCATATGTCATAACCCGTTTTGATTGCTCCGGGAATGGCAGCAGCTTTGTATGCTATGTTAGGTATTATATGACCTATAGCTCCTAAATCTTCTATAGCTTGAGGAGAAGATGAAAGATTACTTACTACTCCAGCACCAAGTTGTTTAGCTCCGTGAATGAAGTCATCCATTCCGCCAACAATATCACGCGGAGGTTCTACAGTACTAGCTCGACGTTGATATAATGCCTGCTGCTCTGGGGTACGTATTGGCATTAGGGTTCAATGTCATAATATGCATCGCCTTCTGGTGTGGATTGAAATACGCGCATCATCCCATTAGGTAGAGGTTCAATTCTAATCTCATCACCGGGCCAGATTACAGGAGTAGTATCACCGTCTTGTCGATGTTGCTCATTAACTGCCATAATTGCTGATTGTTGCGCTCGATCCTGCATTTGAA
Organism: Candidatus Fermentibacterota bacterium; assembly: GCA_003644925.1. Lineage (GTDB taxonomy): Bacteria > Fermentibacterota > Fermentibacteria > Fermentibacterales > JCC-6 > Aegiribacteria. The sequence goes on along the minus strand of QNDS01000159.1, from coordinate 3,968 downwards.
GGTCGCCTCCTTGAGTGGCAGGAGTAGGATTAGTAGCTACCGAAGTTTGTAATGCGGCATTATTAAAGGCAGTTTCATCACTAAAAGGTGCTTGAGCATCCTTAATGTAACTAGTCACTCCTACTAAATCATCATTTGTCGCAACAGGTGCTACCGATCCAAGTGAGGAATTAACAGGCATAACTGCTGCGGCGGCTGATACTAGTGCATCAGGTGAGATATTATCTAAATTATTAGTAGTAGGCTGATTTTGAGGGCCATGTGATAAAGATCTAGGTTGATCAGGTACACCTATTAAATCGGTAGGAGCTGCTAGTTCAGGAATAGGTGCAGCAGGTGCAACTGATTGATCAGGTTCTAGATACATATTTTGTGCTGCATATGCATCAGGATTAGAGACAATTTGATCATACTGTGTAAGAGTAACAATCCGGGGCTCCATCATACCAGTTTCAGGATTCTTCTCATAAACCGTCTTTTGATCCTTAACTTGATCAGGTTTCTCAGTGATCACACTACGCTTTCGATCTACTATAGCATTTTCTGCGGCTTGAAAATCAGCGGGAATGCCCGGACTAGTACCTTGTGCTATGAGATCTTCATCAGTTACTCCAGCTTTAGCACCTGCAACTGCCGCATTAACCCGTGATCCTGACTGTGCAATGTCACGATCTTGGTTATTTTGTTGAATCATTGCAGCCATTTCAGGATTTACACCGTTAACACCTTGGTTTTGGTAAAGGGCGTTAAAGTTTTCCATTCCTCCGACAGCATTAGGCCCTACAGTCCGTAACGTCTGTTGCTGAGATTCAAGTACATTAGCGTATGAAGCTAGTTGCTGCACTTGTACATCGCTCATACTTTGCAGAGTTTGAACATCCACGAGTCCTTGATTAATGAGTGATCTTTCAGCAATCGTTCTACCAGTAATAGCATGTTCTTGGTCTAACCGTCGATCAGCTCCGTAATTAGAAGCTGCTAATTCATTACCAGATATTCCAAGATTAGTCGCATTAATTCCAGCTTGGCGTTCAGTTGCTCCAGCTTGAGTTTGTGCTCCAGTAGCTAATGCACCACTATTAATCAATCCGCGTTCAGATAATTGGGTAGCGTTATTTAACTCTGTTTGTTGAATAGCATTATCCAGTCCACGTTGATAATTCAACATTTGAATAGCGGAATCAGCAGCCGTAGCCCCCTGATATTGAGGAGGTCGTTGGTAAGGTGCGTTGTCAGGTAAAGTAGCCATTATAAGTTTTCCTTAAAAATCGAAATAGTTAGTGCCATCATTAGAACGGTTCCAATACTGGTAATCATTACCAGACTGTCGATCAGCTTGACCATCTTGATAACTTCCATAAGCAGCCATTCCAAACTTACCTAAATCATTGAGCAATTGATTAGAACTAGCTGCATTAGATGCGTCTCTATTAGCTGATGAATAATCAGTAGGCTGGTAAGGAACATTTTGATTACCAAGTGCCTGCATCATTGCACTATTACTACCTGCTAGTGACCCTTGAGAAAAATTAGGCTGACTAACTGGATTAAATGCAGGTTGCCATGCTTGAACACTTTTATCTCTAAAGTTATTATACTGATTAGCTACCTGTCCACGCCTATTAGCAGTTAATTCTTCTCCACCACCAAGTTGCGTCCTCATAGCCTCGCCTAAATCAAATCTTGAAGCGTTACCTGCGGCTGATGCTTGACTAGCAATGGTATCAGCAGCATTACTACTGTTACCTAAACGCTGTTGAGTTCTAAATTGCTGCTCTTGTGCGCCCCTGAGAAACTGATTTCTATCAGCTCCCCTAGACGCGAACATAGTATCAGCCAGCTCACTCCCGCTAACAGGTGAGATATTCTGATATTCACTCATTAATCCCTGAGCAACACCTGCTTCATCACGTTGTTGAAACGCTAATCTATCAGCACGTTCTCTATTTTGTGCATCTATATCAGTGCGATTAAGTGTGTCCTGCCTACGACCCGCTTCGGCTAATGACTGACTTCCGGGGCTAAGATCAGTAATCCATCCTCTCTCAGGATCAAAGTACATAGCATCAGTGAACTCATTATTAGTTCCTAGCTGATCCTCTCTCCGCATTTGTTGAGCATATGCCAACTGTTCGCGTTGAAATGCGAGGTTCATCTCAGCAATTTCTTTATTAGCAGCTATACCTTCAGATTGCGCATCATATACAGAGTCCGCACTATTGCGACTGTCACGATTTTGAATGATAGAAGATATCGCACTCGTTGCTAAAGGTAGCCACCAAGCCATATTAAAATCCTCCTTGTGAGCCTATGCCACGGAATTGTTCATTATTCTGCTTAGTCTCATCTTGAGCCTGTAACCATAATGGAGCAGTAAACTTAGTATTCTCTACACCTGCCCCTGCATGACCTGCGCCTATGAGAGAATTAGTGTCAAAGAACTGTTCTCCACCTATAGTATTGCGAAGTTGACCCTCAAATCCACTACTTAAGGTATTAAACTTATTATCTAGTTGTGACTGATAACCACCAGTATCAAAACTTCCGCCAAGATCAAAGTTACCTAGCGAGTTATGACCTTGTTGACCGAAGTCATATAAACTTTGACGTGTACTGTTTAAGTTACCACTTCTATATGTATCTAATCTATCTCTAGCGCCGCTACTACTAGCACCTAAGTCACCTAGCGCAATATCATAAGCGTTCTGACTAAGAGTTCCGCGTTTAAATGCACGATCAAGAGTAGTTTCAGCACTACCATATTGATCATCATAAATACTATTAGTAACATTGCTACCAAAGTCATCAGCAAAACGTGCATCAGTTACCGATCGATCAGTGAAAGCATTCAATCCTCTACCTAATCTTCCCCTAGTATCAGTTTCAATGTTCCCTCGTAAATCTTGGAACATTTGATCATAGTTGTTAAGGTATTGCGCTGGGTTTTCATCTAGAGGATCAACTGTTCGAGATATCTGATTAAGATAGCGGTCAATCTCATCGTTGTAACTCGACCCTTCCCATCCAAAACGGTCTTGATTACCGCGATCATTAGCTGCTAGGTCTATACCATAACGTTTAAATTCATCACCAAGTCCTGTTCTTGCTCCAGCTAGTGCTGCTTGAAGTGCTGCGGCTGAATCTGCTGCTCTAGTATCACGAGTATCTTGAATAGCTGCGGGTCTACTACTTCCACCGCCGCCGCCACCTCCGCCTCCATGTGAAGGTGCGCTTCCACCTCCTCCACTAGTAGGTGCTTGAGGACTATCACCTATATATGTTTTGCTACCAAACATATTATCGTATAGATATGGGTCACCGGGGAGTCTATAACTAGAGTTACCTACTTCTATTGCACCTGCTGGATACTTATAGCGTCCATTAGTAGCACCATGACCTCCGCCCGTTCCTTGACCTCCTTCACTACCTGAGTTATTAAATCCAAGTGCATCAGCCATCGCGTCTATTGACATATCTATATCCTCTTAATTAATTTCTAACAGCGTCCTTCTGCACGGCTATCAACACTGCAACCCGCAGTATCAGTCCATTCAGTTTCATCGTCACCGCCTTCAGCACTAAAAGTTCCTGCTGTAGAAGGAGTAGTAGGAGGTGGTGCGGGATTACTTATCGCACCTGAACCCCCGTCATGTATGTTGACATTACTACCTCCACCAGTTGAGGATTGACTAACTGTATCTCCACAACCATAGATGAATGCTGATAGGATGAATATTGTGATGTAGTTTAGTAAAAATGTAGTTAATTTCATATTATGTAATCTCATTGTTAGGTTATCTCCGCATCCACTTTAAAATCTTGAACAAGTACAGAGGAACTAGCCGAATCCGCTGTAAAAAATATAGAGCATCCACTGTATTTTGGGATGCTTGAATCGAAAGTGCCATTTATAACTGTATAAGAAGGGGTTATCGCTATTCTAAGGGTGGTTGGATATGAAACATCTA
>QNDS01000158.1 GCA_003644925.1 Candidatus Fermentibacterota bacterium | reverse complement strand
ATGTGGGTTGATAACGCTGATCTTCTGACTCCTTGGTAGCAATTCAACTCTTGTGAATGAATGGATGTTTGATCTAGTGCAGTCGAAAACTCTGTCTACAGTATCAATCAGCTCAATTCAGGGTGATTTGCCTTCATCCATTCCCGGAACTTTTTCAGTAATGACTCTGCGGTTTTGAGCGCACAATCTGCTTTGCTTTCAGATACCACGCTTGCGAAATCATAAATTGACTGATGTCTAGCCTGTCGATAATTCTGAATCTCACTCACTTCTTCTGATGAGAGGCCAACGGTGTATTCAAGTGATGCAATCCCTTTGTAGTGGTGACTCTTAGCGCCGCTTCTTATTCGATACCCAGACACCGCCAGTGCAGCTCTTCCTATGCTCAAGCAAGCAATATATGCATGAGTGAGTTTTCCTTCCGGTGAAGAAACTGATTTTGCATCAGTAATTTCACGTTCTGCAACCGAAATCAACTCCTTAATCGCAGATGGATCCGGCCTCTCTGAATTCAGATCATCCCGATTATTCTGAACCCATTGCTCTAAGGTCATCCTCACCTCCAATCAACATTATTATCGGCTTGTTCAGTACATTCATAATGAAGTGATTCCTCTGAGAAACTTTCACGGTGAATTCGTTATCTGAATAAACAACCGGAGAAATATTTCTACCAAGAGTTGTTTGAGCGGAGTGAAGGGCTTTTGATACTTCAGTAAATGTAACTTCTCCGATAACGAAGACATCAACATCGCTTATCTGATCTAACTCGCCCCTGGAAGTACTACCGAAAATAAAACAATATGAAATACCATCGAGATTCGATAGAGCGGATCGAATAACATCAGCAATACCGCCAGTCTTCACTATAAGGTTATGAATATCCTGGAATACCGGACAGTCTCGATTAGCTTGATAGATAACAAGATTTCCTTTGCTTTCTCGAACCAGGATTCCTGCTTCTGCAAGAGCATTCAACTCCCTGACAACTGCACCTCTACCCCCTTGAATACATCTCACAACTTCTCTAATATGGTATCCTTTGTCAGGATGAGTGAAGAATAGCACCAGGATATTTCTCCTGGTTTTTGAAAATAGTACATCAAGCATAGTTGTCCCCCATCTGGGGACAAATGTCCTCAATTTAGGGACACTTGTCAAGTGCTGACTGTTATTGCTTCCGGCCTGACAGGATGTCCCTGCTGGAGTATTCCTCGTTCAATTGAAAGTAAAAGGCCGCTGAAACAGATTCAACGGCCTTCTCAATTTTGGTAGCGGGGACCGAGCTTCGTTTGAACCACATTCTAATATGGATCAGAGGATTCACAGATGTCGGGAAGGGCTGGAACTGATAATTACTGACCATATTCCCTCAGATTCGACTTCCGCTTGGTACACCGACCCAATGACCATACGAACCCGATTTGCGCCTGTTATTCTGCTGAAATCTTCATTCATTTGCGCTAAGAGAAAGAAACCCACTAGGAAGACCTATCGCAATCCTGTCATATATGCTCAGGAGCTTCATGATGAGATGATTCGGGATAACCTCACAAGGAAGCAGCTTGCTAAAAGACATACTGTCTCCTCGGATAGGATCACACAGTGGCTGTGCCTTCTGAAACTGCCTGAAGAGAAACTAAAGGAGATTGAAGCTCTGGGAGATCACTGGAACAGACAAGTCATTTCGGAACGAGAGTTGCGAGCGATTCGAAGATGTTTCGTTGAAGCAAATGTTCGTAATCGACCACAATAGGTGATCCCAACGGGCAAAACTTCAAACCCCTTTTGGGACTGGTTACTGACATTAAGTAAGCTGTTGAGAGATCATTAATCAGATAATTTAATAATCAGAAGATACGACGGTCATATATAAATAACATCACTAAAATTGTTCATCCCTTGACTCTACCTCACTTCAATGCTAAACTAAACTTGCAAATACAAATACAGTATCATCATAACAATAAGCGGTTTTAGTTAAATAAGCATAGATTCTGCGGCACTTCGTACTTCAATGGAAAGGAATCGGAATGACCCGCTTTGTTGTTGCTCTGACCATATTGTCTTTACTCTTCATCTCAGCGGAAGCTGTTTACAGCAGTTTTCCCGATAACACTATACCCACCCTTGCCATGAGGATACTAGGTTCTAATATGCCTATCAAAAACATCACAGTTGAGCTTCTATGCGAACTGTCATGGGTGAACTTCGATGCAGTGAACTTCGCTGGGTTCGCTTCAAATACCAATTTTCAAAACCTCATGTCCCTCTGCGACAGCGCGGGGATTTACTACTCCATATGCCCCAATGAAGTAATGCAGTACCTCAAGGAATGGGCAGACCCGGAGTTCAGGTACTGGTTTAGGAACAGCGATTCACTTCTCACCTCGGATCACTGCTTTGCCAGGAGTAATGATGAATTTGATTCAATAGAACAGTACACTACGGCTGAATCACTGTATTATGAGAGTGATTCGATTTCGCTAAGAAGAACGATCGTGGATGATTTAGCTGCTAGTACTGATAATCATCCATTCCTCTGGTTCTACGAGGTTTACGACGAGGCCAACTCGCAACAGGGATGGCATGTGGCCGATCCGACAGATTCTCTCCCATGGAATGACTACATTCCCAATGTCTTCACACAGGATACATTGGACAATGGTTATCTTACTTTAGCAGAAGTTGAAACGAGCGGCATATTCTCCATACAGAAGTACTACGCTGAGAATAACGAAGAGAATGAAGTCACCTTCACTATGAATTTCTCTCTTCTTCACAGCATAGACACCACCGAGTATACAGGTCTCGAAAAGAATAAAGGCTGGACTACAATGGAGACACAGGCTATATGCGTCAGAGCCATGATGGAAGCGGAGTATCAACCTCCACCAAGTGGAGATACTATTCATACTCCAGAAGACAACCATCCTGAATTCATCATGTTCGATTACTACCCCTTCCGCCAGGTTCATCCCGATTCAGCTCTTGCCGATTCCGTCGCGGCTGCGATGTGCGATGAAGACTGGCTGTTCCTGATAGATCACTTCGAGGAGGGGATTGATTCGACAGTGATGCCGGCTCTTGAATACGACACTCCTGTCTTCTATTTCCCGCAGACTTTCGGAAAATCCGGGGGACCTGCAATGTGGAATGATGATACGCTTATTTACAATTCCTACTGGCACCGCAAGCCTGCACCGCAGGAGTTCAGAATGCTGTGCAACCTTGCTCTTCTGCACCAGGCCAAGGGGATATTCCCGTACAACCTGTGCAGCTACCTGCAGTTCGATCAAGATGGTGATCCGACTATTATCATGAGTTCACTGCTTGATATGCACAACATTCCGTTCGATGCTCCATATGAGGAATGGGTCTATACCGGGCGCTGGCCGGACAGTACTTTCGAGTACATCCGACCGGATTCCCTCCCTCCCTGGATCGACGGTTTTGACCCGCTGTACGAACTTGAAGATCCACCCTCAGAGTCAGAATACGCGAAGTACTGGGAGGATTACTTCGAGTGGCTCTTTGTGCCCTACGCTGATCTCTATAACAACATCGGCGGAATTCTCGCAGAGGTTAAGACCATCGCCCCGGAGATGCACGATCTCTGGTGGTGGGAGGATAACGGCACCGCTTAGTGGGATGTGGCAGAGATAACTGTTCCTGACTCGGGTCTTGTGGAGAATTTCGTTTCTCCCAGAATCAGGATTTTCTATAACGAGAGCAACGATCATGCATATTTATTTTATATGAATAGATTTTGTGGTGAATATTACACAGGTAACACCGACTTGATTCCAGTGGATATCAGTATCCAAGGTACTCAACTTCCCGAAAGTCCCGCAAATCAATATCTTTTCGAAGACGCACTTGATCACAGCAGGCGTTGTCTTGTGCCTGTTGAGGCTGGAGCCCGGGACTGGTATTTCTTCGACGATACTCTGGCTGCAGGAGAGAGCCGACTGCTGGAGTTCGTTGACCTTAATTCCGCTATCCAGGCTGACCTCAGGGTTACTTCTCCTGATGTTTTCTGCTATTCAGAGGGACTCTTCAACAGAAGAAGAGAGCTTCGCTGCAAGGCAGGCACAAACCTTAATCTGGGAGCGACGTTCTACAACATGGGAACTGATTCCACGGGTGATGTAGAGGTCACTTTCACCGATCATTCCGAAGCAAGCCCTTCAGTTATCGGTACTGATACTCTGAACCTGAGTGGGCTTTCCGGGGATTATGAGCCTGACAGCACCTCCGCTGTCATCACCTGGAATACGGATGCCGGTGACATAGGCATTCATGTTATCGAGATAAGTGCCGATTCGATTTCCGGAGAAGATTACTTTGACAACACAATCTTTGTAACAGTGCTAGTAGAACCTCGTGATTACGCCACTGAGGTTCGAAGAGACACATGGGACATGGACTATGACAGCACAAGTAACTGGCACACCGGTGATATTGATGCGATTGATTTCAATTGGGACACAACTTCAACAGGCTGGACTGATTCGGTGAGTGGTATGTTCGAGGGCGTGCTAGACTATGACACCTCTACAGGATGGTTTAAAGGCGCGATCAGTCTTGCCATACCTGACAGCGTGAGTAAATATATAAATACTGGTACGTATCATATGCTAAGCTTCGGAATCGTAGTTAACAATCCTAATACACTCAGTGACAATGCCTGCAACATGAAATTCGCCTGGAGGGACGCTCTCAATAACTGGAACGACTATGTTGGTCTGCTGGCTGGTACCGGCTATCATGTGGGCAACGGCTGGGATCGGTGGAGTGTAATCGGTCCTATCGATCTGAAAGCAGACACTTCTCTACACTGGGGTGATGGTAATGCCAAAGAGCTATGGATTCGCTTTCAGTACAGTATTACTCCCCAACCCGAACCCCTTGATACATTGCCTCTCGACATCCGCATCGGCTGGGTAAGACTGGAGGAGTCAGCACAATGAAGAGGGAGAACATACGATTAGTTTGCGTAATGATTATTCTCTTGACTCCAAGCCTTCTTAACGGATACTACGTTAGTCAGAGCACCTGGTACGGAGGTCCAGGTGTAGCTGGTCCCGTTACAATGTGGGGGAACACCTTTTCTGCTCAGTCTCACACTTCATGGACGGTATTTCCCGGCGAACTGATTCTGGATATCTCCACCATCAGCCATACTATCAATTCAAGCATGGGCGGATGTCATTATGCGTTTCCGGCGGACATGGACGGTGACGGTGATGTGGATGTCCTAGCGCAATCCACCGATCATTATGATGTAGCTTGGTTTGAGAACGATGGAATCGGAGGCGGTTGGGATACTCATATGGTCAGTGATAATTATCCTTTGCCTAGATGTGCCTTCCCTGGTGATCTTGATGGGGATGGTGATATGGATGTTGCCGGAGCAAACATTTCGGCATCAAGCAGAGGTGTAGAATGGTGGCGTAACGAAGATGGCGTTGGGGGTAACTGGACAAGGTTTTACATAGATGATCAGTATGGAAGCCCACTTTTCGTATGTTGTGCTGATATCAATAACGATGATACTCTTGAAGTAATTGCACCAGAGGGAAACAATCTTACTCATATCGCCTGGTGGGAAAGTACTACTACTCCACCTGATTCAGTATGGGAGGAGCATTTGGTTTCCAGCAACAGTCGTACTGGCAGGGAACTGTTCCCGGTAGATCTGGATCAGGACGGGGATATGGATATCATGAGTGCCTGTCATTGGTATGATGGATTATCCTGGTGGGAGAATACTGATGGACTCGGGCTTACCTGGATTGAACACTCAATAGGTAATGAGCAGGGTGTGCGATCAGTACACGCTGCTGATATCGATGGCGATGGAGATTACGATGTAGTCTGCGCTACTATGGATGAAAAGCAGGTTAGCTGGTTCGAGAATCTGAACGGTTCCGGCACAAGCTGGGAGGAACATATCCTGCTTTCGGACTGTGAATGGCCCCGCGGAGTACATGCGGCTGATGTAACCGATGACGGTTTTGTTGATATTCTTGTAGCAGTATGGCAGGACAATCAGCTCTTCCTTTATAAGAACCTGGATGGAACAGGCATGGAATGGTCAGTACACCTTCTGAAGTCAGGCTGGTTCGAGGATGTTGATGTTGCCGATTTCAACGATGACGGTTTTACCGATATTCTTGCAGCAGCAACCGACGGTGTTGAAGTGTCCTGGCATGAGATATCAGGTTATTCTTCTGGATGGCTGGAATCCTCCATACTCGATGTGGGTGGTTACCCCGAGTGGGACAGTATAGCCTGGACTGCGGAAGAACCTGCGGGGACAGACCTTTTCTTCCAGATTAAGAGTTCGAACGACTGGGAGAACATGGGAGCCTGGTGCGATACCATCTTCGAACCGGGAAGCCTTGTCGGTTACATTGACAGTACCCACAGGTACATTCAGTACAGGGTGGGAATGACCACTGAGAGTCGTTTCGGGACACCTGTTCTTGACGAAGTGCGTTTCTACTGGAGCAGCATGGGGATCGAAGGTAGTGAGGAGGGTGAAGAGTTCGTCATAACCGCAGTTCCCAACCCTTCTGCTGGAGGAGTGTCCATTGTAGTTCCCTCCTTATATGCTGAAGATGTTGAGCTTTATGTTTACGATCTTTCAGGTAAGGTTGTTCGGGTGCTAACTGAGCGGAATGGAAGTACTTTCATCTGGGATGGTCGTGATTCATCCGGGCATGAAGCTCCCACTGGTACATACATCATTCGGGGAATTGTTGAAGACAGATCAGCTACGGTGAGGTTTGTGAAGCTGTAATTCAAGAACTTTGAACCACCAATAACAAAGGCGCTCAACAGATTAAACTGCTGAACGCCTCTGAGTACGATTTGGTAGCGGGGACAGGATTTGAACCTGCGACCTTTGGGTTATGAGCCCAACGAGCTACCAGACTGCTCCACCCCGCGTCTGCAGGGCGGATTATAGGATAGTTCCGCTCTCTGT
>QNDS01000157.1 GCA_003644925.1 Candidatus Fermentibacterota bacterium | reverse complement strand
CTGATGCTGACTGCGGTACAGGCGATTATACTGGCTGCTGCGGTACTCACATTCTTCTTAGGATCTGTATCCAACGCGGGAATAATCAGCCTCTCCATGCCGCTTTCATTTGTGGCATCGTTTGCAGTGATGTACCTGCTTGGAGTGAGCCTTAACATCATGTCACTGGCAGGGCTCAGCATATCAATCGGAATGATAGTTGATAACTCGGTGGTCGTTCTTGAGAACATTCACAGATGGCGAAGGGAAGGCTCCGGCCAGGCGGAAGCAGCCGAGCATGGTGCGCGGCAGGTTGGAATGGCGGTTACAGCATCAACCCTTACTACCGTTGCCGTATTCATCCCGATGCTGTTCGTACCGGGGATGACCGGGCAGATATTCAGGGATCTGAGCCTTACAATCGCAGCCGCCCTGTTCATATCACTGTTTGTTTCCCAATCCCTCATACCTCTGCTGGCCTCGAGGTCTGCGAACCTGATAAAGCCGCACAAAGAGCGTTCGCTGTCTACGAAGATTCAGCGCTGGCTGGAAAAACTGGAAGAGCGGTACTCCAGAGCCATCAGCTGGTTCACCGGACATTCCAGATTCGTTTTCATACCTGTGATCATCATGTTCGTATCATCGCTTTTTGTGATGAGATTCATTCCAAAGACTTTTCTTCCCGAACCGAAGGAAGGTCTCATAGAAATCAGTATAGGACTTGCCCCGGGAACCGGTCTTGAATTCACGGACAGCCTGCTGGTTTCGATCGAAGGCAGAATTATCGAGCTCATCGAGCCGGGTGACCTGGAGAATTCCTACCTGAATGTAGGCAAGCAGGAGGGGATGGGCGCCCTGTTCGGTTCTTCTTCCTCGGCAAACGGAGAGTTGAGCCTGTATTTCGTCAGAGAGAGCGAGCGATCCAGGAATATTGAGTATTATGATACCGCGATACGTGATCTGCTGGCCGAAATTCCGGGTATCGAATACAGTCTTACAAGCGGAATGCCTATCGGGAATGAATTCCCGGTAAGCATAGTTATATACGGAAATGATCTTTCAGAGCTTCGAGATATAGGGGAACTGGTAAAGTCGGAAATGGAGCGAATCCCCGGAACGGTCGATATCTCATCCTCACTGGAGAATCAGCAGATGCAGATAGACTTCGAACCCGATGAGAATGTGCTCTTCCTCAGAGGAAAGTCCCCCGTTGCCATAGGATCGGAGGTCACAGTCGGTATACTGGGGCTTGATGCCACGACCTATACGGAAAACAATCAGGAGTACGATGTTAACCTTCGCTACTCGGAGGAGGGAAGATCAAGCATTGAAGCCCTGTCAGGTATTATCGCATATGGGATGCCGTTGGATGCATGGGGCAGCTTTCATAGTACACTGGCTCCCCAGGAGATAGGCAGAAGGAACAGAACAAGGACAGTGGAGGTCAGCTGCAGGATATCAGATAGAGCACTCGGGGAAGTTGCTGCCGATGTTGAAGTCATGATGGACACACTGAACCTCAGCGGTCACAGGTTCGAAATACTTGGTGATATCAAGGAAAGGGGCGAAGCATTCGGAACTATGGCAATAGCGATCGGAGTTGCAATAATCCTCGTTTATATGATCATGGCTTCCCAGTTCGAGTCACTGCTTGAACCTTTCATCATCATTATCGAAGTTCCGCTCGCGATGATCGGAGTTATCTGGACTCTTTTCCTGACCGGGACAACCATGGGGCTTACTGCACTTGTAGGCCTGCTGATGCTTACGGGGATTGTTGTGAATAACGGTATTGTGTTTATCGATTACGCAAATCAGCTTCGCAGGAAGGAGGGGTTGTCGTCCAGAGATGCCATTATTCTGGCTGGAAGGAAAAGGATGCGCCCCATACTCATGACCGCGATAACAACCATTCTTGCCCTTATGCCGCTTGCGATAGGGGCTACTGAAAGTTCAGTAATGTGGGCTCCAATGGCTCGAACAGTAGCAGGAGGCCTTGCGGTCGCCACACTCTTAACTCTTATCGTCCTGCCCAGCCTCTACGTGAAACTGGACAGATGGCATAAGAATTCGCGTTAATATCCATTGAACCCAAAGCGGTTTCCTTTTACTATATTTCCAACTTCAGCATCAGTAAGTAAATGTAAAATGGAGGATCAGTGATGCGGCCAGTATTCGCAGTCATACTTTTGTCCCTATCGATAGCTGTTGCAAATGGATACACGGTTGAAGTTTCCGGTGATTCGCATCACGGCCGGGCGGGATCAATACTGAGCGAACCGCTTTGCGTCACTGTGCTCGATTCCTCTGGACGAGTTGTCCCGGGCGTCACTGTAACTTTTGTAGTGAATTCCCAGCAGGGGTCGATTGCAGCTCCCTTCTCGGGCATCGATCCAGTGGTTCTCGAAGGTGACACCGTGTCCGGCGCCATAGACGGTCTGCGGCTCACCACCGGTGCTGACGGAGTGGCTGGCGTATCGCTGAAGCTGGGTGATGAGACGGGAAACAATATTGTCGAGTCGGTTGTTTTCCTTCCCGACGGTTCTGAATATTGCGTTGACTATTCCGCCCTGGGCTACGACCTTATGCAATTGATTTTCCAGATCGTCGGTGGTCTTGCGATCTTCCTCCTGGGTATGAAGATGATGTCCGAATCGCTTCAGCGTGTAGGTGGATCTAAGATGCGTATACTCCTTAAGAAAATGACCGGCAACAGATTCGCTGGTCTTATGACCGGCACGATGACCACTGCAATTGTTCAGAGCTCCAGCGCAGTCACCGTCATTGCTGTCGGGCTTGTGAATGCCGGATTAATGACTTTTCAGCAGTCTCTCGGTGTGATCCTTGGTTCGAACATCGGAACAACGATTACCGGGCAGCTCCTGGCATTCAAGATAACTGATTTTGCTCTTCCGATTGTGGCGATCGGGTTTGTTCTGTACGCTTTCAGCACCAGCAAGAGGAAACAGTTCTGGGGAAAGGTGATAATTGGTCTTGGTCTCATATTCCTCGGAATGGCACTAATGAGGCAGGTCCTCGATCCTCTCAAGACAAGTTCTTCAGTGAAGGCATTCTTCACCAATTTCAGCTCGAATCCTATACTGGGAATTGCAGCTGGAACACTGGTAACCATGCTTGTGCAGAGTTCCAGCGCTACAGTTGGCTTGACTATGACACTTGCCGCTTCAGGACTGATCTCGGTTGAAGGCGCCCTGTATCTCGTGCTCGGAGACAATATAGGAACGACTATCACTGCGCAGCTTGCTGCTATTGGAGGAGGTAGAGCCGCAAGACGAACGGCTGTCGGTCATACTTTTATCAAGTTGATCGAAGCGACGTACTTCGCCCTGATCCTATCGATTCCCGGTAATCCGTTCCTGAAACTGGTTCAGATGACTTCTGATTCACTCATGAGACAGGTCGCCAACGCTCACTCCATATTCAACATCTTCAATTCCTTCCTTTTCCTTCCGCTGATCCCGCTTGTGGCCCGGGTCTGTAAGATGATCGTGCCTGTTAAGGAAAGCGAGTTCTCCCGAACGGAAGTTATGCTCGAGGAGAAACTCCTCGATACTCCGGAGATAGCGATCGTCGAGATAGAGAGAGAAACGGTCAGGATGGCTGTAGTGGCGAGAGAGACAGTTATGGCCGGAATAAGCTGCTTCATGACAGGCAGCCCCAATGGGGATTCCATCATGAAGAAAGAGGATCAGGTAGACGATATGCAGAGGGACATAACTATCTATGCATCCAAGCTCTTCCAGCGCGGTCTCACAGAGGATGTGTCACTTCGTTTGCCAGTGCTGCTTCATACGATAAACGACATCGAGAGAGTTTCGGATCACGCAGTTAATATGGCCGAAGCCAGGGAAAGGATCAGCGGCAACATCGAAAATGCCCAGGGTGTGCTTCCAGAGGCAGCAAGGGAAGCTGCCGAAATTATAGAAAACATGACCACCGCAATTGAAAGATCCCTCGCCTCTCATGACCGTAGAGCTTCACAAAAGGTATTGGCGCTCGAGGAGAAGCTGAACCGACTGGACGAACGAGTGAAAGATTACTATTCAGAATCCCTCTCAAAATTCGGTGTAGCGGACCTGACAGGACTCGCTATTCTGGATTTCATCAACTACTGCGAGAGGATAGGGGATCACTTGACCAACGTAGCGCAGTCGCTTCTCGGCGGAGGTTTCTGGCACGGAACCGACGATAACATCTAGGTTATGCAAGCACTGTTTTAAAACGGCTCAGGATTATTACACGAAACTCTTTCAGGGGGAATTTCATAAATGGATTATCGCTTAATAATCTTCGACGCCGACGGAACGCTTAGGTACTGTACGGTTGAGGGACAGCCCTGCCCGAACAGAGCCGGAGAATGGGAGCTCTATCCAGGTGTGATCGAGAAACTGGCCCCGTTCGACTGGGTTCATCCCGGAGAGGAACCCGGTGTCGGGTACGGTATCGCCAGCAACCAGGGGGGTGTGGGTGTTGGTTACTTCCCGGAGAGCACAGCCATGACACTACTTGAGGATACATTCAGGGAAGCTTTCGGGTTCAGCCCCGCAGAAGGTACTATTGAAATGTGCCCTCACATTCCGCATACCGGCTGCGGCTGCAGGAAGCCAGACCCTGAAATGCTTATCCGTCTGATGAAGCTTTACGGGATTTCCCCGGAGAACGTTCTTTTCGTAGGTGACCGGGATGCCGACAAAAATGCAGCCATTAACGCCGGCTGTGATTTTCAGTGGGCCAGTGAGTTCTTCGACAGAGATCCTGAATTATGATCGGGAATGGAAAATGATCTAGCCCGTCTGCCGGTTGTGATCCTCGACTGCCAGACCACGGGAGCAACACCAGCGAAAGGATCCCTGCTGGAGATAGCGTGGGCGATTCTCCCGCCTGGGATTACGGAGCGCGAACCGGAAATACATTCCTTTCTTGTTTCACTTCCCGAAGAAGAAACAGTACCAGGCCGCATTTCCAGAATGACGGGTATTTCATCAGTAATGCCGGGCGACGGCATTGAGAAGCTGGAACTTGCAAAACTCCTGCTGCCGGTTTTCAGAAATGCTGTCCCTGTTGCTCATTTCGCTGTTTTTGAACAGCGATGGATCGATCATCTATTCTCGACATATCTCCCGGGTGAGCAGATACCGAGGATCCTCTGTACACGGGAAATAGCTAGAAGGCTCTATCCCAACCTCCCCAGAAAGGGTATCAGAGCCGTCGCCGGGTACCTGGGTTATTCCATGGATGAGAAGAAGAGGGCTGCTGAACATGTACGGGCAACATCGCTGATCTGGGCCAGTCTTGTTTCAGAGCTGAACGGAAAGGGCATCATGAAGCTTTCTCAGCTCCATGAATATCTTCTGAAGCCGCCTTCACCCCGCATCGGGAGCTGGGATTACCCTATGCCGAAGGTTACCAGACTTTCCCTGCCGGATACACCGGGAGTGTATCGCCTTCTCTCAAAAGAGGGAAAGGTTCTGTACGCAGGCAAAACGTCATCCCTGAAGAGACGGGTCAACAGCTATTTCACCAGAAGGAAGGCTGATGAGAAGACACTTGAACTTGTATCCCAGGTTCACGATGTATCCACCGATGAATGTGAAACCCCGCTTGAGGCGGCTCTCCTGGAATTTGAGACGATCAGAAGATTCGATCCTCCGTACAATATTGCTTTGCGAGAAAGAGGCAGAGAGGTTGTATTTCTCTCGGAAGACCTTTCTGCCTGTTCAAGAACTCCCGGTGGCGGTTTCGTGTGGGGGCCTGTTCCGGATAACTCACCCGCGCTGCTGCTAAGCGAATTGCGGCTCTGGATAAATGATGAGGGCTGCGTGCCGGCTGAGCTGCCTGGCCCGGTGTATCTGCCTTTAGAAAACGGAGCGCTGGAATCCGGGTTTTCAATGTTCAGGGATGAGCTCCTGCCCGGTTCACCTGTTACCGTCAGTGATATTCTCTCATCAGGCCTTGCAGCATGGTTACGGCATATAGATGAGAAGAGTAATGAACCTGATGAAGATGGTGAGGAGAGCAGCGCGCAGGAAACCATCGATGCTGCGGGGGTGATGAAACACCTTGAATGGCTGCTTGCATCCGGGGTCAGGGATCTGCGGAGAGGGGCATGGTTCTGCCAACTGGGCTGGTCATCCCTGTTATGGAAACCAGCATTCTCAGAGAGTAGCAGGTGTGCTCTGTTCTCTGCGGGAAGATTGATTTCATCTACCTGGATGATGGAGAAAGAACTGCTTTCTCCAGAACCGGTATCCAGAGTAGAGATGGAGAAAGAACTGCTTTCTCCAGAACCGGTATCCAGAGTAGACAGGCAGCTCCAGTTTGATTCGGGGTTATACGATCTGCTGAGAGTACTTGATGCAGAAGTGAGGCGCATTACCGCTAATGACAGCCTTATGGGAGTTCAGACTCCAGCAGGAAAGGTTCTAAAGAGAAGGAAACTGAAGTGTTTGTACAGGCTTATCTGAGAACAGTATGAATGCAGTATCTCAATGCTGATCTAGATTCTAATTCTCCGATCCGGGGTGCTTTTTCTTGCTCTGGTACATGAGATTGTCCGCTTTCATAAGAATCCTGTGTATGGAGATACCCTCCCCCGGTTCCCAGATTGCCGAACCGATCGATAGTGTAACGGGAAAATTCACGATGGAGCTGATCTCCGGAAGGTCGTTCAAGTCGGCACGCAGCCGCTCAACGATCTGACAGGTTCCACTTCCTGTCTCCGGGAGGATCAGCAGGAACTCGTCACCGCCGTACCGGATTACACTATCGGCTTTCCGGACCACTTCCTGCAGCTTCCCCGCTACGGCGCATAGAACCTCGTCGCCTTTCTGATGGCCGAAGCGGTCGTTCACTTCCTTGAAGTTGTCAATATCGATCATGACGATCCCGATGGAGTGGTTATACCTTCTGGCTCTGTCTACTTCCCTCTCTATTGCTTCATCGAAGTAGAGTCTGTTGTGGACACCGGTCAGCGGGTCATGAATTGCCTGGGCTCTGAGCTCCTTGTGAAGCCGTAT
>QNDS01000156.1 GCA_003644925.1 Candidatus Fermentibacterota bacterium | reverse complement strand
GATTCGCATTTCTTGGTGACCTCAGAGATAAATTCGCGAATATAAAAGAAGTACCCATGTTAATGCGGATATCATTGATACTACTTGCGCTGGTCTGCATATTCGGCGGGCTGCTCCTCATTCCCGAAGTGAGGGCTATATTCCTTTCACCCGCGGTCAGAGTACTGATTTCCGGAATGGGCGGGGGGGTGTAGGTCATGAAGAGTAGAATCCTGATGTTCGTATTCGCTTTCGCAGTATGGTGTATTCTCTGCTGGGTACCTGATACACAGCATCTGATTGCCGGAGCCGTGGTAGCACTGATAGTCGCCGCCATTATGGGTTCGATGTTCGTCACCAGGCCTCATATGCTTTTCAATCCTATCAGGGTTTTCTATTTCCTGTTCTGGTACATTCCGATCTTCATATGGGAGCTTATTAGAGCCAATTTTGATGTTGCATACCGTGTGATACATCCGTCAATGCCGATCAAACCCGGTATTGTAAGGCTGAAAACTGAACTTAAATCCGACACGGGACTCACTTTTCTGGCGAATTCCATAACACTGACCCCCGGTACACTTACGGTTGATATAAATAAGGACGACGGCATTCTGTACATACACTGGATCAATGTTGTGGGGTCAGATCCTGAAACTACGTTCCGGGAGATCGGTAGTAGATTCGAGCCGATGCTGAAGAAGATTTTCGAAGAAGATGTGGTAAAATAATGAAGTTAGTAAGATGGATTTCCGGAACAGTAGTACTGCTTGCAATTATAATCCTTATTATCGTTCTTCCATTCAGGAGTATGTTTTTTGCCCAGGATTCAGAGCATACAGGTTTCGTTGGGCGCGTTGTATACATTCTGATACTCTCCTCGGTACTGATCCTGTTCAGGGTTCTAAAAGGCCCAACCGCCGCAGACAGGATAGTTGCCATTGATATTTTCGGCATACTGATCGTTGGTCTCTGTGCGGTGCTCGGCATCGCAACAGGACGTTCATGGTACATCGATATCGGCATCGCCTGGGGGCTTCAGAGCTTCATCGGCACACTGGCTCTCGCCAAGTATCTGGAGGGAAGAAGCTTCGATGATTGATATAATCGGAATGGTATTCATTGGAACGGGGCTGGCATTTGATGTTCTCGGCTGTCTGGGTCTTATAAGGCTTCCGGATGTCTACAACAGGCTGCAGGCAGCAACGAAATGTGTAACGCTGGGAACGTGCAGCATTCTTTTTGGAACGTTCCTTATGGCCGGGGGATTCACACCGACAGGTTTTAAGGCTCTGATAGCAATTGTATTCCTTGTTCTCGCATCACCTGTAGCTGCGCACGCCATTTCGCGCGGGGCGCACAGAGCCGGAATCAAGCTCTGGGATAAAAGTGTTGTGGACAGTTATGCGGAAGACAAAGAAGGAGAAAAATAGATTAACGGACCGCGGAAGCGATTCGTTACGGATGGAAATATGAAATATCCAAAGATAAGAGAAATCGTAGAAGCAATCAAAGCGGTCGTAAAGGGTCCCTATACATCGAAATTCCCTGCAGAACCGCATATAGCGCACCCTAATTTCAGAGGGCAGCCGGTATTCGACCAGGATAAGTGTCTCGGATGCCTGGCCTGCGAGGAATGCTGTCCTTCGGAAGCCATTACACATGAAGACATCCTTGAAGGCGAGGGAGCTCCGAAAAGAGTGATGATCCATCATACGGATGACTGCATATTCTGCGGAGTCTGCGAAGATTCCTGCATAAGGGAAACCGGTGATACAGGAATAGTACAGACAAACGACTGGGAACTATCATATTTCGACCGCAGCAAGGCCTTCGAAACCATAGAGAAGGATCTGCAGCTCTGTGAGGTATGTGGCGTTATTATCGGTACGAAGGACCATCTGGTATGGATCGCTGAAAAACTGGGCGAGCTCTCTTTCTCAAACCCTACTCTTTACCTCTCGAGGCTCCGGAAACTCGGCCTTGCGGATGACAACATTGAGGCTGTACTGGAAGACAACGGCCGCTCCGACAGGGTTAAGATCCTCTGCGCTGAATGCAGGCGTAAAACCACCCTCTACGAGTAGAAGCCTAAGCAAATTGGGGCCGGGCCTAACATCTAAACATTCATTACCAGTTTATCAAAAAGAAATGTTTAGATGTTAGGCCCGGCCCCTGATTCATTATGCCAAAATTCAAGATACGACCCCAATGACGGTTAATCAATTACAGATACTGAAAGACAAGCTTGCTTCCTGCCTGAATGGCAAAGTGGTTTATATGGGTATCGGCAATATTCTCAGGGGGGATGACGGAATCGGCCCCGAGCTGGTTGCAAGATTGTCCGCGAAGGGTTTGAGAACTGTGGATGCCGGAACGGCTCCGGAGAATTATATACGTCCGGTAGCCAGGTTCGAACCTGACACAGTAGTTTTAGTTGATGCCGTTCATCTGGAACGGGAACCGGGAGCGGTTGAACTGCTTGACCGCAGTGAGATAATGGAAAATACGGGTTTTACAACCCATACCCTTTCACCGGTACTTGTCATGGAAAGACTCGAGGATGAGACGGGAGCCGTGGTGCTGATGCTTGCCATTCAACCGAGGACTCTTGAGTTCGGCGCGCCATTGTCTCCCGAAGTAGTCCGTCTGCTGGATATACTGCCGGATCTGCTGACCCTGGAATAAAGTGAGCACAGGCATGAGACAGAAATCGGGAAATTCCTCCGGGGGAGAGATGGCAATCCTTTTTCTGATGATTGCCGTTATTGTTTCTATATACCTTCTGATCAACAATTACGGTGTTCAACTTGTTGATGATGGCTATTACTATCTGGAAATTGCCCGGAACATCGCAAGCGGCGACGGTTTTACATTTGACGGATTAAATCCAACAAATGGTTTTCATCCTTTATGGCAGATCATGCTTGTTCCGATATTTCTTCTGACCCGGAGCAGAGCCCTTGCTGCCGTGGCCGTAACCATGCTGCAGGTTCTGCTGTTTGCGGGAACCGGTTTTGTGGTTTACAGGATACTGATCGAAAATACGAAGAAAATCAGCCTTTCTATCGCCGGCGCTGCCTTCTGGCTCTTTAATCTCTGGTTCTGGAGCAAGGGCGCGCTCTCTGGAATGGAGACCGGGCTTCTGACATTATGCTTCGGGACGAGTCTTCTTCTTTTTATCCGTTCACTTTGCGGATCATGCAGTTCATGGCTGCTTTCCATTTCTCTTATCGCAACCTGCATGGCAAGGCTTGATTCAGTTGCACTGGTCATCGCGATCTGTCTGATATTCTTACTTCTAAGAAGGTTCCGTGATGCCGCTCGCACCGGGCTTCCGGTGCTACTTTACCTGGCACTCTACATGATAACCAGCAAGCTGATCTTCGGGGGAATGCTCCCTGTTTCCGGATACATTAAATCCGCTACAGGCAGTGAACTTCTCAGGCAGTTATTAGCAACTGGAAATTTGAAGTTCTTTCAGCATGGAGTAACTAATATCTTAAGTTTTGTCACTCTTGGAGGACGAGTTCCACTTCCCGCAGCTCTCGCTGCCATCGCAGGAATTGTCTGGGCAGCAGTGCATATCCTCAGAACCTCGGTTACTCCGATCAGAGAAGTAGTTGCCGTATGCTGCATTTACACAGTCTGTCTTCTGCTCTATTACTCTTTCATGTATGAATCGCTTCTCGATATCTACACCTACTACTGGTTTCCGGTGATGCTTGGGGTATTGATCTCAGTATTTCTTCTATTATCACGAATGCAGCACAGGCTGCTAAGATCGGGTATTACATTTATTCTCTTTGCCGTGCTTATCAGTTTCAATATCGTGTACGCGAATGATCGTCTGCAGAGTTATTCGTTTGTGATACCTGATTCGTGCAGACCTGAGCGGAATGGGGTTGAATTTCTGAACACGCTTGGTGACGGGACAGTGATCGGATCCTGGGACGCGGGATATGTGGGCTACTACTGCAGACACAGGGTCGTTAATCTTGATGGTCTTGTAAATAACTATGAATATCAGGTTATCCTGCATGAACAGGGGCTTGCAGAATACCTTGATATGCAGAACATCACATGTATAGCAAACATCGATCACTTCACAGGTCAGAAAGATTTCATGGAACGTATGACCGGATGGTATCTGGTTTTTGAGGATTCGAGCGCATTCCCCAATCCTGTTTCACTTTTCTCAGTATCGGAGGGAGGCAGCCTGTATGCGTCTCGTCAATCCAGAAAATTTTTCGTGTACTGCAGGTCGGATTCTCTTCATCCTGAAAACTGATTTTCCAAGAAACCGCAGAATTCTTCCATACCTTCACCGGTTTTCGCTGATGTTGTGAATACAATGACATCCGGATTAAGACTTCTGCATTCATCGATGGCTCTATCCACATCGAAATCAAGGTGGGGGAGAAGATCCATCTTGTTGATTACCAGTACGTTGATAGTGCTGAAAAGACTGGGGTACTTGAGTATTTTGTCGTCACCTTCGGGTACCGAAAGAAGACCAATTCTAAGGTTTTCACCCAGATCGTAACCGCTCGGGCAGATAAGATTTCCAACATTCTCAATCGCCAGTAACTCCAGTTTATCCGAATCCAGCTCCATGTTATCCATTGCATGTTTTACAGCGTGGGCATCAAGATGGCAGGCACCTCCGGTTTCTATCTGCCATGCCTGGCATCCGGCTTTCTCTATCCTCTGGGCATCTCTTCTAGTTTGAATATCACCCTCTATGACTGCCATTCTGGAACCGAAATAGCGTGCCATGGATTCCAGCACTGTGGTTTTGCCGGCACCGGGAGAACTTATCAGATTAAGAGTGTAGATACCTTTTCCTTTAAGAAATCCTCTGTTCTCCGCGGCAAAGAGGTCATTTTTATTCATGACTGAAGTAGTTATGTCAATTTTCTGTTCAATTACGTCATCACACATTTCAATCGTTTCCTTCCTCGAGTTCAACGCTGTCCACAGTGAATTCCCTGCCTGAGAGAATTTTCCTGCTTATGGAACCGCAGTCCGGACAGCCCTGATAGAAATCCTTTGCTTCATATTCAGTATCGCAATCAAGACAGATAAGCTTAGCCCTGGTTTGGTTTATGACCAGCTCCGGTTCTCCGAACCCTTCGATCTTCGCAATTTCGGTAAAGCAGAATCTCAGTGATTCAGGGCTGATTCCCGAAAGGGGGCCTACAGTGATATTGACCCGGTCAAGGTGAACTTTTCTGCCCAGGGCGTTACCTATGATCCTGGTCATGTCATGGGCAAGAGAGAGTTCATGCATAGTTCAGCCGCCATTCATGCAGGGAGGAAGCACTGTGGTTAAAACCTATTCAGAATGGTAGAATATAACCTGTATACAATATGTCAATAAGGATTATTCTATTTTGGAAGATCAGATATGCAGCGATTGAGGCTTGAGATAAGCGGAGCGGTTCAGGGGGTAGGTTTCAGACCATTCGTATACCGTCTGGCTCATCGCTACGGTCTTGCCGGATGGGTATCCAACACATCGAAAGGTGTGGTCATCGAAGTTGATGGAGACCCGGAAATCCTTGCGCAGTTCGCTGATGCTGTTCTGAATGAGAAACCGTCTGTATCCATCGTACAGAACATCAGCAGCAGGTACCTTCTTGCGGCGGGATATTCGAGCTTTAAGATCATCAAGAGTACCGGAGGGAAGAGGGAGGCATTCGTGCTTCCGGATCTGGCCACATGCGGGGATTGTACGCTCGAGATACTTGACCCGGAGAACAGGAGGTATCGATATCCATTCACGAACTGTACGAACTGCGGTCCGAGATATTCAATAATCAATGCAATTCCGTACGACAGGCCTTCAACAACAATGTCCAGGTTCAGAATGTGCCACAAATGCAGGGATGAGTACGAGGATCCGTATGACAGAAGATTCCATGCCCAGCCCAACGCCTGCCCCCAATGCGGCCCTCATCTTGAACTCTGGGATTCTGAAGGTGTTATCCTGGCAAAGAGGGATGATGCTCTCAGAAGAGCCTCGGATGAGATACTTTGCGGGAAAATAGTTGCGGTTAAAGGGCTCGGGGGCTTCCATCTTATTACTCTTGCCAGCTCTGATGAGGCTGTCCGAACACTCCGTTCCCGCAAGGGAAGGGAGATGAAGCCGTTTGCGCTTATGTTCCCATCGATTTCCCTGGTTTCCGAATTCTGTATGCTGTCCCCCGAGGAAAGTGAATCTCTTCACTCGCCCCGCTCGCCCATCGTTCTTCTCCGGAAACGTGATGGGCAGGATCGGGGCACGCGTATCTCCGAACTGGTTTCCCCCTCCAACCCTGAATATGGGGTAATGCTGCCGTACACCCCGCTTCATATCCTGCTAATGAAGGAGATTGGAGAGCCGGTGATTGCCACAAGCGGCAATCTCAGCGATGAACCCATCTGCACCGATGAGATCGAGGCCCTTCATCGCCTGAAGGATATCGCAGATCTGCTTCTTGTTCATAATCGTCCGATCGCCCGTCATGTTGATGATTCCATTGTAAGAATTTTCGATAAGAGGGAAATGATTCTGAGAAGGGCAAGGGGCTATGCACCGCTGCCTTTGAGTATGGATGAGGAAGCTGTATCCGTTTTAGCAACAGGAGGACATCTGAAGAATACACTTGCTCTGTCTATCGGGAAGAACGTTTTCACCAGTCAGCATATCGGGGATCTTGAGACCGTACAGGCTCTGGAAGCTTTCGATGAGGTCTGGAGCAGCATAAAAGACCTTTACAACGCCGATCCCGAAATTGTCGCATACGATATGCATCCGGACTACATCTCCTCTGCACGTGCAAGAGAATCGCAGATCAGGAGTATTCCGGTTCAGCATCACATTGCTCATATCTATTCCTGCATGCTTGACAGCGGGGTCAGGCCGCCTCTGCTGGGTATTGCCTGGGATGGAACAGGTTACGGTACCGATGGTACTGTATGGGGGGGGGAATATTTCCATTTAACAGGCGAAACCGTGAGCAGGATTGCTCATCTGAGGTGCTTCCCCCTTCCGGGCG
>QNDS01000155.1 GCA_003644925.1 Candidatus Fermentibacterota bacterium | reverse complement strand
TGAGGAAATCCTTACCGAGAACGGCTTTAACTATCAAAAGGAAATCCCAGGTAAAAACCCACCGATTATCGACAGAGTAAAAACTGTCAACGGTTGGCTCAAACCCTTCAAGGGCAGCCATAGGGTTGAAATCGATCCCGCTTGCATTAATTTAATACGTGATTTATCATCGCAGGAGCTAAACGGCAGAATACCTAGCGATGCCAACAACCTGGGCCATAAAGCGGACGCCATGGGCTACGACATATTTTGGCAACATAAACAGGCCCAGCGCACACCGATGCGGGCCGTGCAGCTTTAGTTTCCGTTTAACCTGCCGATAAAACCAATGGACGGTTTTTGTTTTAAATAAGGACGTTTGCACATGAGCCTTCGTGACGATATCCCCAAACTACTCGCACACATAAACGATAACCGCCCGCTACTGACTCATAACCAAAAACTATTCGATATCTATGAGGGTAACCTTCTGCCGTATATAGAAGACGCCCTGCGCTCCCAGCTTTCCGAGCAATCGTTTGAGCAGGCACGACATAGGATTAGCCCGCTCAATGTGCTTATCAGATTGATCGACAAGCTTTCAGCCATATACCAGCAAAAGCCAGTACGTGAGGCAATGTCAGGTATTGGCGAACGTGCCGTGCCTAAAGACAGCGAACTATTAAAGTGGTATGAACTAACCCTAAGAATCAATAGTCGTTTTAATGTTTCTAATGAGTTTTTTAATCTATTTAAAAACGATCTCATACAACCATACGTACACGGCGGCGCTCCTAAGATGAGAATAATACCTTCCGATCGGTTTCTCGTATACTCAAACGACCCGATCGACCCTACCATCCCCACGCATATAATACTGTTTATGGGTTCACGGGTTGAGGAGATCGGCAAAGAAGAGTTTAGAACCGTAGAGATTTATCATATATATACGGACGAAGAGTTTCTTATCGTCAACTCAGACGGCGAAGTTGAGAAGAAATCCATGGTGGCACTCGGAAACGAGGACGGCATTAACGTCTTTGGCGTACTGCCTTTCGTCTATATCAACCGCTCCAACAATCTCCTGATACCTAAAGCCGATACTGATACTCTGAGCATGACCGTATTGCTTCCGTTGATTATGTCTGATATCAACTATGCCGTAATGTTTCAGGCGTTTAGCATAATCTATACCCTGAACGGAAAGCTCCCTGACAACTTTAAGATGGCACCGAACTCCGTATGGCCGATCGAAGGCCGCAGCGACGAGGAAAAACCAGAGCTGGGCCAGATAAAACCACAGGTTGATATCGATCAAGTACTCAATCTCATACAGGCAGAGCTTGCCTTCTGGCTTAACACGCGGGGCATAAAGCCCGGCGCCATTACCGGGGCCATGACCGCACAGAATTTCAGTTCGGCCATATCCAAGATGGTCGATGAGATGGACACGACCGAGGCCCGCAATAAACAGGTTGAAATCTATACCGACGTTGAGGCCGACTTCTGGGAGCTGCTCCTTAATCAAATGCATCCGGTATGGGTCAAAGGATCTCTTGTAGAGAACCGCACTATATGGACACCGACCAGCAAAGTAATAACCAACTTTGCCGAGCAGATACCGATGGTAAGGCGCGGCGATATGATTAAAGACCTTAAAGAAGAGGTCGCCGCTGGGTTTACGACCAGAAAAAATGCCGTACAAAGGCTTAATCCTAAGAAAAACGAAGACGAAATCGATGAGCTACTTGGCGAGATTGACGAAGAACGCGGCTTTGTAGAAGAGCCAAAAGAGATAGAAGAGGGCTCTGCAAATGAGTAAAACCACGATAGTTTTAATTATGCTCAATGTGTTTTTTGTTTTGTCCACATTTCAAAGGTGTTCATTGCACGAGGTTGAAATAAAAGAAATTAAAAAGTGCGCGCCAATAGAAGAGACGGCAGATGGCAAAGCAACAGACGAGGCCAATAAATAATGGGGATAGCGGCACAACAGAAGTTCAGAATAAGAATAGACAAGTCGCTTGACGAAGGAGACCGCGTTCGGGTTGGGCTAGACATTATCAGCCATATACAAAAAAAGGCGATCAATGAAAACAAAGGGTTTAAAAAAGCCACCGGCAGATATAAAAGGTTTCCTTATTACAGCCCCTCATACGCTAAAAAGAAAAGGTCGTCAATAACAAATGTAAATTTAATTAACACTGGCGACATGTTTAACGCAATGATGATTTTAAAAGAAAAAAAAGGATCCTTGACAATTGGATTTTTACCGGGAGAGGAAAACGATAAGGCATCAGGAAACCGTCACGGAAAATATTTTGGAAGGCCCGCAGACCCAGGCAAGGCCAGGCCCTTCTTAGGAATAACAAGAACAGACCTACTCACAATAGTAAGAAACGTAAGGAAAGAAAGAAAAGAAATTGACAGCAAAGAACGACTTAGACAAGATATTTAAACGCATCGCAGATAGCGTTGACGACATGCGCGATTCAAGGCGCCTTGCGGCCCTTGGCGATTTTGCTATTGACATGATCCAAAAAAGAACTAGGCACCGCAAAAGCGGCGTAAAAAGGCCCGGTGCGAACACCTCTCGATTAAAACAATTAGCCAAGACTACAATAGAACACCGCACCGGCGTAATGAGATATCTGCATGGGGACACAACCCCGCAAACGTCAAACCTGACGTATACCGGCCAAATGCTAGACAGCATAAAGCTTAGGATATTACCAAGACGCGGCGTTGACATAACGCCGTTTGGTCGGAGGTTTGGTATTAAGGGCGGCAAAAGCCCTGTTGGCGGCGTTACTAATTTACAAGTCGCAAAGAAAGTTTCTATAGATAGACCGTTTATGTATCTCTCCCGTGGTGAGATGACTAAACTGGTTAAATTTTATCAGCGCACGTTTGACACGTTGTTAGGCAGACGCGGATTAACTTAAAGGAGGCCATAAAATGAGCGAAACGACTATCCCCAGTGGGGAACCGACGACGACTCCAGTGGAGCCTACGACGGAAGTCACGACACCGACCGAAGAGAAATCAGTAAGCTACGACTCGCACCGTAAACTTCTCGGCGAGAAAAAACGGTTAGCAGAGCAGTTGACTGAGAGTTTGGCAAAGAACGCAAAGAACGACCAGGAGAAAAACGAGGCAGAAGAAAAACGCCTCAAGGATAACGAAGAGTGGAAGACCTATGCAGAGAAAAAGGAACAGGAGGCTAACGAGGCTCGCGCTAAACTTACCGAGACCACGTCACAGATTGCCGATGCCAAAAAACTCGACGCATTTCTTAACACTCTCGACGCTAAGATTGACCGAAAGTATTGGGGCTTTATCGATACAGATTCAATCGTCACTAATCCCGAGTCGGGCGAAATCGACGAGATGTCTGTTGCTAAAGCCGTTGAAGCCTTTAAGGCTAACTATGCTGAAATCATTCAATATCCAGGCAAAACGACTGGTCTGCCAAACGAATCTCCTAAACCCGGCACGTCAACGCTCACATACGACGAATGGACAAAGTTACCAGTAAAAGAAATGAAAGCGCGTCAAGCCGAGGTTATGGCTAATGATCGCGCATAACTAAGGAGTAATTATAATGACAGTTACAGACAAAGCAGCGGTTGCTGACCAAGTACAAAAGTACTGGGCTCCGCTTTTTAGCAAAGAATTGAGAGCAAGCCTCATGTTAGGTAGCCTCGTTTCTAAGGAATACCAAGGCCAGATTAAAAAAGGTGGCGACCGTGTTAGAGTCAGCCAGCTTGCTAAAGTAGCCGGCCAAACCAGAACCATCGGCACAGACGCCGACGTTTTCACGACCGATCAACTCTCAACTCAATACATCGACATAACCGCAGACAAACGGTTCGTCGCAGCGGTTGAGCTTGAAGACATCGTGGATCTTCAGTCGCAAATCGAAGGCCAAGGCTCAGAAGTCAGAGAAGCTTTGATGTACGGTATGCAAGAGCAGATCAACGACTACCTTTATGGACTGGTTGCCGCATCGACCGCGACTCCTGACCATAACATCGCGTCGGTCGCAGACTTCAACGCCGCAGCTCTGAGCGCCAACCGCGTCTTAGCTGGTCAGGCAAAATGGCCCAAAGGCAAGCCTTGGTATTGTCTCGCCGACCCAGTTTATTACGGCGATATGGCTGACGACACCACTTTATCCAGCGCGGACTTCAACGCGGCTGACCCGGTTATCGTTTCCGGCGAGATAGCCACGAAACGTTACGGTTTCAACGTACTTGAAGACAATGCACTGAGCGCAGACCATGCGCTGCTTTTTTACGAAGACTTTATGCACTTCGTTACTCAGACAGAAGTACAGGTTAAAATCAGTGATATGCACAGCGACAAAAGATTTGGATACGTTATGAGTGTTGACCTTATCGGCGGCGCTAAACTCGGCAACGATGGCGACGTTAAACACATCCAGGTTTATAACTCTGCGTGGGCACCGATTGCGTAATGGCAGAAACAGGCGACAATCTTAATCCTTATAAACGGATGGTCTGGGTCAGCGGCGCGACTGTTGACGAGGCTTTCGATAAGTTTCTTAAGATACGTACGCCTGTGCAAATTTTTGACATGAAGTCTCACGCCGGAAGGTTTTATATTTTCCTGCGTGGGGACATTAGAATTAAACGAAAGGACATAGATAATGGCTGATAAAAATGTTGCTGACGTGAAAACCGTCAACTTATTTAGAAACGAAGAAAAACACGTAAGAGTCATTTATGACTTCGCCACAGAAACCGGCGCAGTTGCAGACGACTATATGTTAATGATTGCTGACGAAGCCTTAGTCATAACTGACTTTTGGGTTCGCGGTATCACAGAACTCGACTCAGCAGCCGATGGCGCAACGATTGACGTTGGTATCGACGGCGGCGACGAGGACATTCTACTCGACGGCGTAGCCGAGGCAACAGTTGCGGCCGCCGCACTTGTCCAGGCAACCGTTGTTGAAGGCGCTCCTAACGTCTTCGCTATGCCTTTAGCCCTGGCCGCATCCGGACAGATTAGACTAAAGATCATCGGCGAAGCCCTGACGAGTGGCAAATGTGAATTTAATTTCGTAGTAAGACCTTTTGCATAGTGGTGATGGTTGGCTTTGGGGGAGTTTCCTAGCGGTGCTCCCCCACTGGATAAAAGATGGTTTGGCCGAACAGAAAAAACATTAATACTCTTGAAAAAGAGAAGTTCGTCGAATGTCCGGCAGGGCAAACGGCCGTTCGCGTCAAACAGTGTCAAGACCAGGTGTTCAGACCATCGGGCCTTACCGTTGAGGGTAAGATAACAATCGTTACGATTAGCGACTCCGGATGGACGGCGCTACCAGGCACGGCCCTAACAGACCGTAACGCGATTAGCATACAAAACCCTACGGAAACAGAGATAAAGATCAATTTCGACAACACCGTGGGCACGTACGAAGGCATTATTATCTCAGGCGGCGGCGAGCGTTTTTACAATATAACAGACTCGATTTTAATCTATGCCCGCTCAAGTAGCGGGTCGATAGATTTAGCGATAGAAGAAGTGGCGTAATGGCTAATATTGGCAGCTCAATAGCAACGTCAAGAGTGACCCTGGCTAACCTTGTAGCGGGCGCTGGCATTGTAAAAACTGTTTCTATGGCTTTAGCCGATACAGAATACAGCCACACTTTCCCGACAGGAATCAAAGCATTTACTATAAGGTTACGGGATACGGCTATATTAAAGTTAGCATTTACCGCCGCGGCGTCAGGGACGACGTATTTTACCTTATACGGAAGCGAGCCGTTTGACTCGATTGCCATGGACGGCACGAGTCTAAGCGTCTATTTTCAATCGCCATCTGCCGGCCAAACGCTTGAGGTGATAGAATGGAGCTAAAGAAATCGAAAATAGTGCCGATTGGTCTATTGTTTCGTTTCTTTAATCCATTCAAAGGAGAATAATTATGAGTATTAGCAACAGACTGGTTTTTGACCCGACCGATGCAAACAGCATTGCCGCGTCCAGTACGATCGGCGCTCATTTGATGTCATCTGACTCGACGCTACTCACGCACGTAACCAACGGCGCGAGAGAAGAGTTGGACGTCAACGACAAGGTTGCCGGCGATCTTTTGGCTACCATCGATGCGGATACTTCAGCGATGGCCACAGATTTGGCAGCGATTGAGGTGCTACTGACCAGCATTGATTCGGATACCGGCGATATCCTCGCAGACACCAATGCGATGGTTACTGATCTCGCCGCGATTGAGGTTTTATTGACTTCGATCGATTCAGATACCGACGCCATTAAGACTTCGGTTGAGTTGATAGATGACCTCGTATTGTACGAAGACGCAGTACACGGTTCTGGCGATCCTGGGACTATGAGCCTCGCGGTTCGTAACGATACGTTAGCAACACTGGTTTCCGCAGACGGCGACTATGCCCCGCTTCAGGTCAACGCAGACGGCGCTTTGTATGTTGATATCGGCAACGCGCTGAATATCGACGTGAACGATGTTTGTAACGTAGCCATTGAGAATACTGCAACAGCGGTATCGGTTTCTGCGGTTGCAATCGTTTCTTCGGCTCTGGCAAATAGATCCAAGGTCTTTGTTGCCAACGAAGGAAACAAATCGCTTTACACAGGCAAGGCTGGAGTTACCACATCAAATGGTTTCCCGCTTCATCCAGGTATGCAGCACGAATACAACTTAGGCCCTACACCGATTATGCAAGTAATCGGCGGCACTGGCGCAAGCTCGGAAGACCTTCGCGTTATGGAAATGAGTTAATAGCCGGAGGGCTTCGGCCCTCCCCTTTAGGGGACGCATGGAACAACAAACATTTACAACAAAAGAAGTCGCGGCAGTAGCCGAATTTGTGCAGCTTGTTTATAACAAGGCGCAATTTTCAAACATGTCCGCAAAAGAATGTCTCGCGATACCACGCCACTTTCAGTTTATGAACGAACACATTAAAAAGATGGATGAAAATATAATGGAGTTGGTTAAGGTTTCTAAGGCCAAAGAAAAGCCAGCGCTGGCAAAGAAAAAGACTACTAAAAAGAAGAAAAGATAAT